>NZ_LT907842.1:6300000-6511447 GCF_900215245.1 Pseudomonas fluorescens | reverse complement strand
TTGTCGCCTTTGGTGCGATTGCGCTGATGCATACTTTCCTGCTCGGTTCGGGCATCGATGTGGAGCCGCTGCACATTGCCGTGTGGGCATCCCGACAGCGATTTGTGCCTTTATCATTCATGCGATTCGCCTGCACCGGTTTGACCGCAGTCTCACCGCGAGATGACGCCCGTCGCCACACCTGTGGAGGCTGCGCAATGATCATCTCGATTGAATACCTGTATTGGCTTGCCGGCATTTTGTTGCTGATTACCGCAGGCATGATCCTGTTGGATCGAAGCCATCCCAAGCGCTGGTCCAGCGCCGTATTCTGGTTGCTGTTCGCCATGCCGTTCCTGGTCGGGGAGCGCTTGCCGCCGGTGCTCATTGGCGTTGGCGTGGTAGTGATGGCGTTGATCGCAGGTTTCGGGCGTCGGTCGAGGCACACATACCGAGTTGCATGACAAGTCTGCCCGTGCCAGTGCGGTCGACTGGGCCACAAGCTGTTTATCCCGGCGTTGGCCATTCCCCTGACGACCGTGATTGGTTCGGTATTGCTCAAGCACACCGAAAATCGGTGGCGTGCCACTGCTGGACCCGAAAAACACCACCTTTGTATCCCTCGGTGTCGGTTGCCTGATCGCCCTCGGTCTGGCCTGTTGGTTGACTCGCGATACGCCGGTGCAAGCCTTGCGCGAATCCCGGCGCCTGACCGAAGCCTTGGGCTGGGCCATGGTGCTCCCGCAGATGCTGGCGATGCTTGGGCTCTTATTCAATGAAGCCGGGGTCGGCACGGCGGTTGCGCATGTGACTACCACCTACATCAACCTGGATTTCAAGCTGGTGGCGGTGATGGTGTATGTACTGGGCATGGCCCTGTTCACCGTTATCATGGGCAATGGCTTTGCGGCTTTCCCGGTCATGACCGGCGGTGTTGGCGTGCCGGTACTGGTGGGTATTTATGGCGGTAACCCGGCGGTGATGGCGGCGATCGGTATGTTCTCCGGCTATTGCGGTACGCTGATGACCCCCATGGCGGCCAACTTCAATATTGTGCCGGCAGCGTTGCTGGAGTTGCCGGACAAGAACGCGGTGATCAAGGCGCAACTGCCGACCGCGTTAATGATGCTGGTCGTCATATTGTCCTGCTCTACCTGTTGATGTGAGGCCAAGATGCAAACTGTACTGCTGATGGGCTTCGAGCCCTTTGATCAAGACCCGGTCAACCCGTCCTGGGAGGCCGTGCGGCAGTTGGATGGCGTGCAATTGGCCGAGGGTGTGCAGATTGCTGCGCGCCGCCTGCCCTGTGCGTTTTCCACAGTAGGGAAGTGCCTGACGGGGCTGATCGCCGAGCTGCGCCCGGCGATGGTGATTGCCACGGGTCTTGGGCCTGGGCGTAGTGATATCTCCATCGAGCGGGTGGCGATCAACGTCAACGATGCACGCATCCCCGATAATCTGGGCGAGCAACCTATCGATACGGCGGTGGTGGTTGGCGGGCCGGCCGCCTACTTCAGCACGCTGCCGATCAAGGCTATGGTCAAGGCATTGCGCGACGCTGGGGTTGCGGCGTCGGTTTCGCAGACTGCGGGCACGTTTGTGTGTAATCAGGTGTTTTACCTGTTGCAACACGCGCTGGTCGGTACGGACGTTCGCAGCGGATTTATCCATGTACCCAACCTGCCGGAGCAGGTCGCTGATACTGGGCAGGCGTCAATGCCGCTGGTGACGACAGTCGAGGGGCTGCGCGAAGCGGTACGTGTGGCGTGGAGCACTGAGGTTGAGACGGTACAAAGCGGTGGGCAGATCAGTTGATCTGCCTTAGCCGTTCAACAGTCGGGTCAGGCCGAAGGTAATGGCGCACGCGAGCCCGGTCATTGCGAACGCGGTGGCGACGTACCATTTGATGAGATTCAGCTCCGTGGTCGCCAGGTCCGCCTTGGTGGCGAAGTGCTTTTCCATGGAGTCTGCCCTGCTCGAAACGGCGAATAGCTTCTCTTTCATTTCAGCCAGCCCTTTTTCCAGTAAACCCAAGCGTTTTTCCATACCCGAACCTCCGTCATTACCCCCACCGGCTCGACCTTGAACCGGGATGTTCAGCGTGTTCGCCCAACCAAGCCGATACTGTTTTTTCTCCAACGCGTGACCCCTTTTTTAGTTGAAATGAGAGAGCGCCTGGGAACGAAGATTAGTGCGAGTTTGGGCCGGCCGTGAGCGACAAATTTTTGCAAAATACCACCCGGGTTCTGGCCTGGGGTATCAGGCTTCCCGCTTTGGAAAGAACAGCTCAAAACATGTCAGCCCTGCATCACTGGTAACGCTGTAGCGACCGTTATGCAGGAGCATGATCGTCGCCACAATCGACAGCCCCAACCCATTGGACTGGGCCGAGCGCTCCCGCGACTCATCCACTCGGTAAAACCGTTCGAACAGGCGCGGCAAATGCTCGGCAGGGATGGTTTCACCCCGGTTGCTGACCCGCAGGTTGATGCCATCGGTATTCGGAACCGCCTGAATCAGCAGGTCCGAACGCGGGGCGCCGTACTTGATAGCGTTTGCACACAGATTGGCCAGTGCACGACGCAGTAGCATCGGTTCAGCCCAGATCACACCGTCACCTTCGGCGAGAATGCTGATACCCACGTCGCTCGCCAACCCTTCGAAGTAGTCAGCCATACGCTCCACTTCATCCGCTGCACTCAGCGCCTGGCGCTGGCGCAGGGCGCTGGCCGGGTCGGTGCGGGCGAGGAACAGCATGTTGTCGAGCATCCGCGCCAGGCGTTCGAGTTCTTCGACATTGGAGGCCAGCAGTTGCTGGTAGCTTTCGATGCTGCGGCTCTGTTGCAGCGCGACTTGCGTTTCGCCCAGCAGGTTATTGATCGGCGTACGCAGTTCGTGGGCCATGTCGGTGGACACCTGGCCCAGTTGCACGAAGCCTTTGGCCAGTCGCTCCAGCATGGTGTTGAAGGCGTCGATCATCGGCAGCAGCTCTTTCGGTGCGCCGTGGCTGTCGAGTCGCTCGGCCAGGTTGCCCACGCCGATGCCTTGGGTATGCGTGGCCAGGCGCCGCAACGGCAAAAGCCCGCGGTACACCAGCAGGTAACCCACCAACGCGAGGATGATCGCTGCAATGGTTGCCAGGACAAACACGCTCAGGCGATAGCTGGCGAGCATGGCGGTGCGTTCAGTCATCAGGCGCCCGGTGGTGACTTGCAGGCTGCCGAGGTCTCCGGAGTCGATGGATGCAGCTACGGTGGCGAAAGGCACGCCATTCACACCGGGCAAATGGTGCACGTCGGAAAAGCCCAGCTCGTGGTCTTTGGGGACGGGAACTACGGACGGCATTTCAATGTTGCCCGGGTTAACCAACAACAACGGTTTTTGCCCCGGCGCCGCGATGCTCAGTACCGACTCGCTGTTGCCCAGCATGTTCTTGAACAGCTCTGGCTTGGTCTTGATCAGGTCCAGGGTATTGCTGTCGTTGAGCAGGTTGCGTAACTGGTCGGCGCGATAGATCAGGGCGGCATCGTCGCGCTTGACCAGTTCACGCTCAAGTTCGCGATACAGCGCAACGCCCAGGGTGGCCAGCAGGGCGAAGGCGAGCAAAGCGAAGATCAGCGCCAGGCGCAGAGTCAGCGAGTAGTGGCGGCGGTGGTTCATGGCTGTATGTCGAAGCGGTAGCCAATGCCCCGCACGCTGTGAATTAACTTGAGCTGGAACGGGTCATCGATTTTCAGGCGCAAGCGTCGTACGGCGACATCGACCACATTGGTGTCGCTGTCGAAGTTCATGTCCCAGACCCGCGAGGCGATCATCGAACGTGACAGCACCTGATCCTGGTGGGTGGCGAACAGGTGCAGCAGGGCGAACTCCTTATTGGTCAGGGTAATGCGTGTACCGGCCCGCGTGACCCGGCGTTTCAGTACATCGATTTGCAGGTCGGCAATGTGCAGGTGCTCTTCTTCGCGACTGGGGCCGCGGCGGGTCAGGGTGCGTAACCGGGCGACCAGCTCGGCGAAGGAAAACGGCTTGATCAGGTAATCATCAGCACCCAGTTCCAGGCCTTTGATACGGTCGGCAATGTCATCGCGGGCGGTCAGGAACAGGACCGGTGTGTCAGCCTCCTTGCGCAGGCGGCGCAGCACTTCCCAGCCGTCCATTTTTGGCATCATCACATCCAGCACGATTACGTCGAACGGCGTTTCCAGCGCCTGGTGCAAGCCGTCCACGCCGTCCCGGGCGAGGCTTACCGAGTAACCCAGTTCCTGCAGGCCGTTGAGCAGGTAATTGCCGGCCTTGGGTTCGTCTTCGACTACGAGGATGTTCATGGGAAGTGCCCTGATTCTAAGCGTTGCGCAAGTGTAGCCCGATCAATTATCACTGGCGCAGCCAATGCCTTGAACCTGATAGTCCAGCACGTGTTCGCGACCCTGATGGTCCAGGTAATCGAGGCGGGCGGGGACGATACCGCACTGGCCGTAGGTGTCGGTGCTCGACAGCACTTTGTCGACATCCAGGTGCACGAAGAAACCGGTCTTGTCGTGGATCACGTTGGTGGCGGGGGTTGTGTCGGCCGCGAACACTGAGCCGGTGGCAAGTAGGGCGCTGAAGCCGAGGATAAACAGTTTCATGGTGGTCTCTCTCTTTAAAGGGTTGGCTGCCCGCTGCTGGCAGTGAGTTCACAGTAACCAGGCAGCTCAAACAGCCAACCAACAGGATCATGACAAGTTCGTAATGAACGGTTTAGGGCTGGCGGCCGGACGCTTCGAGGATCAGGTCAGTGATTTCCCTGGCGTGGGACACCAGCGACAAGTGGCTCGACGGCAGCTCGATGGTGGTGGCGTTCATGCGCTTGGCGAGGAATCGCTCCAGGTCCGGGTTGATGGTCTGGTCATTGCTCGACACGGCGTACCAGGACGGCTTGGTGTGCCAGGCCGCATTGACGGTGCGGCCGCTGAACAGGCTCTTGGCAATCGGTTGTTGTACGGCGTACAGCTCAAGCGCTTTGGCGCGTGGCACATCGGCGGCGAAGTATCTCAGGAAGGCATCCTGGTTCAGGGTCAGGTAGCCGTCGTGCTCAACCACACCGGCGCGGACGGGCATGCTCGGGTAGTTGGCGGAAAGGGCGACGAAGTCTTCGTTGGCGTCCGGTGCACGGGCTGCCACATACACCAGGGCGCTGACGTGCGGGTTCGCACCGGCGTCGCTGATCACACTACCGGCGTAAGAATGGCCGACCAGCACGGTAGGGCCGTTCTGTTGGTCGAGTACGCGATTGGTCGCGGCGACGTCATCGGCAACCGATGTCAGCGGGTTCTGTACGGCGGTCACGTGCAGGCCGGCGGCCTGGAGGCGGGTAATGACGTCTGACCAGCTCGAGCCGTCAGCCCAGGAACCGTGCACCAGCACCACGTTGTCGGCTTTGACCGGTGCGACGGTGCCGGCCATGGCGGTGCCGGTACCCAGTATCAACAGGCTGGCGGCAATCAGGCAGAGTTTGCGTGCAGGTTTCATTGTGCGGCCCTTCATCTTCAGTGGGAAGTTGTGCCACCCGATGTGGGTGACTGACGACGCCACTGTATGAAGTGAGGGTGCTGACAAGACTTACGGGTTGATGACAAACCTGTCATGCAATCGCTTGGTTAGCGGCGCGGCGCTGGCGTTTACAAGCGAGGAGGTGACCCGTAGATTGCATCGGGTCGATTATTTGTTAAATCCAAGAGGAATCCGCGTCGTGTCCATCCGAGGTTCTGCCGTATTTGCCCAACGTTACCGCGCGTTCCTGTTCGATATGGACGGCACGCTGCTCAACTCTATCGCGGCCGCCGAGCGTGTATGGAGCACTTGGGCTGAGCGCCACGGGCTGGATGTGGCGGCCTTCCTGACCACCATCCATGGCGCACGTGCCATTGACACCATCACCCGTCAAGCATTGCCAGGTGTGGACCCCAAAGTTGAAGCGCAGTGGATCACTGAGGCGGAAATCAACGATGTCGAGGGGGTCGTGGCGATTGGCGGCGCGGTCGAGTTTTTGAACGGCCTGCCTGGCGATCAATGGGCGCTGGTCACCTCTGCACCCAGGGAACTGGCGTTACGCCGCTTGGCTGCTGCGGGTATTGAACCGCCGGCAGTCTTGGTAACGGCTGAGGACGTTGCCAGCGGTAAGCCTGACCCCGCCTGTTATGTACTGGGGGCGCAGCGTTTGGGCGTGCCGGTGCGCGAGTGCCTGGTGTTCGAGGATGCAACCGTGGGTATTCGAGCCGGGGTGGCGGCCGGCGCGGATGTCATGGTGGTTACCGCGACGCACCTGAAGCCCATGGCCACTGCGCATGCCACCATCCAGGACTATGAGCAGTTGCGGGTCCAGCGCGACACTGACGGCCTGCTGAGCTTGCAGGGCCTGGCGGACTGAAATGAAAAAAGCCGAGCCGTTTCCGGTCTCGGCCTTATTTGCGAGAGGTTTGATCAGGGGGTGCCTGTAGTCGGCTGTTTCTCATTCCCTGGCGTGAGATCACCATCTCTCTGAGGATCTCATTGGCGAGCTGAGCAATCGCTTCGGCACCGCGATAATTCGCGCGCACGATTCCGGTAATCGCGAAATGGTCGGTTTCCGGGCCACTGAGGATGGCAGACAGGGTGCCGTCAGCGTGCAAGGTACACGTAATCTTGTAGCTGGGCAGGCGCGCCGCCAGTGCCGACTCGATTTGGTATTTGTTGAGGCTGTCCATCTGCTTTAACGCCTTTGACTGACCGTGCAAGACCAAGCATAGATCCTGCTGCAAGGCTGTAAATACCAGCGATCAGATAGCGGACAAGCGAGCCTCAGCGGGCGGTTTTCTGCGTGGGACGTTGCGCGGCTCGTTGGCACAATTTGCGCAGAACAGCTTTTTGGATGGGCTGGAGGCAGAACGCAAACAGGTAGCCAGACAAGAAGAGCGCCAGGTCCAGCCACGAACGCTTGCTGGGGTCGCTGATCGCTTCAATTTCAAACCTCACGCCATATCCCAGCGCCACGAAGACCAACCCTATCAGCAGGGCTATTCCCCAGGACTTGGAAACCAGTGGCTGCTTTGCGTTTGGCCTCATCGACGTGCTCCTGAACGCACTCGGATGGCAGGATAATAATCAGGAGATTCGGCTGCGAATTACGCAACAAGTTCCAGGCGCCAAGACAGTTTCATCTTGCAGCGAAGCTGAACGCGTCTAGCGCGCGGATCGCGCAAGAAAGCGCGAACAGGCTGGAGGGATTTCGCCAGCCGTTACAGTGAACGAAAAGGCTGGCTACTGAGCAGGGCGTCAAGGAGTCTGGTTTTTGTCCGGAGCCGTGAGGCCGGCCTGGATGCGCTGGTAAATCTCCTCGCGATGCACGGCAACGTCCTTGGGGGCGTTGATGCCGATTCGTACTTGCTGGCCGCTGACGCCCAGAATGGTGATCGTAATGTCATCACCGATGTTTATGCTTTCACCAACTTTGCGGGTGAGTATCAGCATGGACTTCTCCTTGATTACTTTTAAGGGCACATGTTTCAGACAGGGCACGTGTCGGATGTGTGTAGCTTACTGCTAAGCGCTTCCCTGTGACTGCCTCTTTTAGGACGCATAGAGGCGACATTAATTCCCATGGCGGCATCATACAGGTCTGCGGTACATCATTCGCATTGTTTAAGCCAACGTTTATGACGGCCAGAATAGACAGTGAATGATAAAGTTGCCTCTTTATCCTTAAAGGAGCAGGGCAGTGCGTAAAGTAGCGATGGCAATTGTGGTGTTGGCATTGGCCGGTTGCGGTGAAGGTAAACCGGTCGATGCCCCCAAGGCCAAGCCTGCCGTGACCGAGAACCAGCCTCAAACCGGGGTGATTGCCGCTCAGGAGTGGGACGTGTGGGTGGGCCCGCCAGACCACAAACTGCAGGCGATCACCGACTTGACCGCCTGGCTGCTGGAACATGGTTTCAATTTTTATATCGTGAAGACCGACGGCAAGGACGAGGTTTTGCTGGGCCCGTTCGCGAGCAAGGCCGAAGCTGAAGCCAAGCAGGCCCTGTTGACCGAAAAACTGGCACGCGCCAAGAAAAATGATACCGAGTCGCAGGTTATCGAGCACAAGACTGCGCAGTAACCGGCAGGTTGGGCGGCAGTCCCGCCCATTTTCAGCCGCAGGCTTTCAGGTTCACCGGGCCGACAAACTCGTTACCGCGGCCCATCACACACGCCACGGTCTGGTTGCGCTGACGCTCCCAAGGTTGCACGGGGTAGGTCTTGTTCCAGGCTTCATACAGTTGGCGGTCCTGTTTGGAGAGGCGCAAGCCGTATTGTTTGCTCATATAGAAATAGGTCCGGGCGATCATCCCGCGAATGGATGGGCGGGGCATGACCTTCTTGGCCTTGAAGTCCACCTGGGTCAGGCATGACCCGTACTGCCCACGTTGCACCGGCAGCCATCCAAAACTGAAGTTGTTACGGTCGCCATTGACCTCACCGATGCTCGGCACCAGGTTGTGCAGGTCCGCCTCGGCGCGCTTGAACACGTCGTCGTAGCGCGTACAGTTTTTGCGCCCACCGGCTTGCCAGCACTGGCGCTGATGCCCGATCTGCCAGGCCGGGACGATGTGTTCCCATTCGATGCGTGCAGCGCGGTTGGCATTTTTGCGTGGGACGTAACCGCAGGCTTTCAAATCCACACGGTTGCCATTGTATTTGCAGCCGCAGTAGAACTCCGTGGACTGTGGTGCGTAGAGCTTCCAGGCGACTTTCTTGGCTTCACTGAAGGTTCGGGGCGCCTGAGCATGAGCGGTAACGGTAAAAAACAAGCAAAAAACAGCAATAAAACGGGCACTCATTGAATCAATCTTCCTTCGGCACAACCCAGAATATCTGCACGCCGCCATCATCCCGATAGGCGAGGGTGACGTTGTCGTTCTCGGCTATTTCTTCCAGCAAGCGCCCCCATTCCTCCTCTGGCTCGTCCGGCAAACGGAAGATCAGGGCGGCCTTGGCTTTCTGGGCGTTGGTCGAATTGATGATTTTTTGCACACGAACGGCGAGTCGCGTATAGGCGTCAGGCGAGGTTTGCGCTGCGGAAGAAGACGTTGCCACGGAATATTCCTTACTGTGCTGTACGTGCATACAGTATTTAACTGTTACGAATTTCGCAACTTATTAAAATCAAGCCAGTTGGTTTTGACGGTCCATTCAGACAGCGGGTGTCGCGCGGGGAATGTGTAGCGAGGGGCGAGCGGGGAAGTAGAGGCAAGCAAGCCCGCCTCTACCGGTGTCACCAACAATCAATATTCCCAGAACATCCGTTGCAATTCTTTGCTGTCCTGGGTCTTGGTCAGGGCAACCATTGCCAGAATGCGGGCTTTCTGTGGGTTAAGGTCGTGTGCGACAACCCAGTCGTACTTGTCGTCAGGCTGTTCAGCATTACGCAGAACGAAACCGCCGGCATTCACGTGGGAAGAGCGAATGATTTGCACGCCTTGCTTGCGCAGTTCCTGCAGGGCAGGGACGACTTTGGAAGACACCGAACCATTGCCGGTGCCGGCATGGATGATGGCTTTGGCACCGGCCTGGGCCAGGGCCTTGACGGCGGTGTCGCTCACGTTGCCGTAGCCGTAGGCGATTTCCACGTCTGGCAGGCTTTTGATGGTCTTGATGTCGAACTCGGAATCCATGGTGTGCCGCTTGGCAGGCAAGCGGAACCAATAGGATTTGCCTTCAACGACCATGCCCAACGGGCCCCACGGGCTTTTGAATGCTTCGGTCTTGATGTTAATCATTTTGCTGACGTCGCGACCCGATTGGATCTCATCGTTCATGGTGACCAGTACACCCTTGCCGCGAGCGTCTTTGCTGCCGGCGACAGCCACGGCGTTGTACAGGTTGAGCATGCCGTCAGCCGACATGGCGGTACCAGGACGCATTGAACCGACGACGATGATTGGCTTGTCGGTCTTTTCCACAAGGTTCAGGAAGTAAGCGGTTTCTTCGAGGGTGTCGGTACCGTGGGTGATAACGATGCCGTCCACGTCCTTGCTGTCAGCCAGTTCGGCTACTCGGCGACCCAACTGCAGAAGGTTTTCGTTGTTGATGCTCTCGGACGCAATTTGCATCACTTGCTCGCCGCGGACATTGGCGATCTGGCTAAGCTCAGGAACACCGGCGATCAATTGCTCGATACCGACCTTGGCCGCCTGGTAGGTGGCGCTGTTGGCGGCGCTGGCGCCGGCGCCGGCAATGGTCCCGCCGGTGGCGAGAATCACCACGTTGGCCAGCTTGGTCTTGGTTTCGACTTCCTTTGCCTGGGCAGCAACGGGGAACAGCAGCAGTAGGGCTAGGGCGCCCGGAACGAAGGTTTTCAGTGCAGATTTCATTATTTTTCTCTCTGGTTTTTGATGAGTGCGGTAGCAGGTTCATCTAGAACACCCGGGCGATTCTGAATGCCGCGAGGTGCTGAGAAAGAGCAGGATTTGTACCAGGCTGATGGTGGCCGAACATATAAATTAACGTGTTGATTTAAAACAACTTATATTGGTTTTGCAGGTGGGGCTGAGGGGCGTTTGTCCGGCTTTCCGAACAGTGAGGGGCTATTGCGTTCGGTTG
The DNA here is from genome assembly GCF_900215245.1 of Pseudomonas fluorescens. Classification (GTDB taxonomy): domain Bacteria; phylum Pseudomonadota; class Gammaproteobacteria; order Pseudomonadales; family Pseudomonadaceae; genus Aquipseudomonas; species Aquipseudomonas fluorescens. Next base: position 6,500,866 of record NZ_LT907842.1, on the reverse strand, counting down.
TCCGAAAACCATGATGGAATATTCATGCAGGCGTGTATGACGGTGGGGCAGCTGCCTGTCGTTTCAGCGAGCGGTCGGGCGAAGGCCATGTTTAGTCACATCAGCTGTGCGGTGAAAGGCCTGGGTCAGATGAAAGGCAGATTTCCGTCGTTGACAAATCTCGACAAGGTTCTCATAGTTTGACTAACGCAAACGTTTGCGAGATGTTTCACGCAGCGCTCCCTGAGTATCGTGAAAACTCGTATCAGCCACCCGGGTGGGAGGGCTGCCGGAGCATTCTTCGGTGCAAGCGTTGCTTACAATAATCATAAGATCGGAGTGAACCCATGAAGCTGCCATTTGCTGGACGTCTTCTTGCTGTCGCTGTGCTTGCTGCCGCATCCGCTGCTCTACCTCTCTCCTCTGTATTCGCTGAAGACGCCGCCGCCAAACCCAAGGTCGGCCTGGTGATGAAGTCCCTTGCCAACGAATTTTTCGTGACCATGCAGGACGGCGCCAAGGACTATCAGAAAACCCACGCCGCTGATTTCGACATGATCACCAACGGTATCAAGAACGAAACCGATACCAGTGCGCAGATCGATATCGTCAACCAGATGATCCTCGCCAAAGTTAACGCCATCGTGATCGCCCCGGCCGACTCCAAGGCATTGGTCACCGTGCTTAAGAAAGCCTCGGATGCCGGCATCAAGGTCGTCAACATCGACAACCGCCTTGATCCGGACGTACTGAAAAGCAAAAACCTCAACATCCCGTTTGTGGGGCCGGACAACCGCAAAGGCTCCAAGCTGGTCGGTGACTACCTGGCCAAGCACCTGACCTCGGGTGACAAGGTCGGCATCATCGAAGGCGTGCCGACCACCACCAACGCCCAGCAGCGCACCGCAGGCTACAAGGATGCGATGGACGCTGCCGGCATGAAGATCGTTTCCACCCAATCGGGTAACTGGGAAATCGATCAGGGCCAGAAAGTCGCTTCCGCCATGCTGAGCGAATACCCGGACCTCAAGGCGTTGCTGGCGGGTAACGACAACATGGCACTGGGCGCAGTCTCCGCAGTACGTGCCGCAGGCAAGGCCGGCAAAGTGCTGGTGGTGGGCTACGACAATATCGAAGCCATCAAACCGATGCTGCAGGACGGCCGCGTCCTGGCGACTGCCGACCAAGCCGCTGCTCAGCAAGCTGTGTTCGGTATCCAGAATGCGCTCAAGCTGGTCAAGGGTGAACAAGTCGATGCCAAGGACGGCGTGATCGAAACCCCGGTCGAACTCGTCCTCAAGAAGTAATCCTGGCAGCACCCAACAGCGCCCGCTCGTCCTGAGCGGGCGCCTGGAGATTTTTCTTATGTCATCTTCCGCCCCGAACGCTGTCCTCTCGGTCAGCGGTATCGGCAAGACCTATGCCCAACCGGTTCTGTCCGACATCACCCTGACGCTCAATCGCGGGGAAGTGCTGGCGCTGACCGGTGAGAACGGCGCTGGTAAAAGCACGTTGTCGAAAATCATCGGCGGGCTGGTCACGCCGACCACCGGGCACATGCAGTTCAATGGCCAGGATTACCGCCCCGGTAGCCGCACCCAGGCTGAAGAGCTGGGCGTGCGCATGGTTATGCAGGAACTCAACCTGTTGCCAACGCTGACCGTGGCCGAAAACCTGTTCCTGGACAACCTGCCCAGAAACTGTGGCTGGATCAACCGCACCCAACTGCGCAAGGCCGCGATCGAGGCGATGGCCCACGTCGGGCTGGACGCGATCGACCCGGACACCCTGGTCGGGAGCCTGGGCATCGGCCATCAACAAATGGTCGAAATCGCCCGTAACCTGATCGGCGACTGCCATGTACTGATCCTCGACGAACCCACGGCCATGCTCACTGCCCGTGAAGTCGAGATGCTGTTCGAGCAAATCACCCGCCTGCAGGCCCGGGGCGTGGCGATCATTTATATTTCACACCGGCTCGAAGAACTGGCCCGCGTCGCGCAGCGTATTGCGGTGTTGCGCGACGGCAAGTTGGTCTGCGTCGAGCCGATGGCCAATTACAACAGTGAGCAGCTGGTCACCTTGATGGTCGGTCGCGAACTGGGTGAGCAGATCGACCTGGGGCCACGCACCATTGGTGGCCCCGCCCTGACGGTGAAAGGGCTGACCCGCTCGGACAAGGTCCGCGATGTGTCGTTTGAAGTGCGTGCCGGGGAAATCTATGGCATCTCCGGCCTGATCGGTGCGGGCCGGACTGAATTGCTACGCCTGATTTTCGGTGCCGACCTGGCCGACAGTGGCACGGTGGCCTTGGGGTCGCCAGCGCAGGTGGTGAGTATCCGTTCGCCGGTGGACGCGGTGGCTCATGGCATTGCTCTGATTACCGAAGACCGCAAGGGTGAAGGCCTGCTGCTGAGCCAATCCATCAGCGCCAATATCGCGCTGGGCAACATGCCGGAAATTTCCGGCGGCGGCGTGGTTAACCGCCGCGACGAAACGGCCCTGGCCAAGCGCCAGATTGATGCCATGCGCATCCGCAGCTCTAGCCCTGCACAGCTGGTGTCCGAGCTGTCGGGCGGCAACCAGCAGAAGGTCGTGATCGGCCGTTGGCTGGAGCGCGATTGCGCGGTGATGCTCTTTGACGAGCCAACCCGCGGTATCGATGTCGGCGCCAAGTTCGACATTTATGCGTTACTCGGCGAATTGACGCGCCAGGGCAAAGCGCTGGTCGTGGTGTCCAGCGACCTGCGGGAGCTGATGCTGATCTGCGACCGCATCGGCGTGCTGTCCGCCGGACGCCTGATCGAGACCTTCGAACGCGACAGTTGGACCCAGGACGAATTGCTCGCCGCCGCCTTTGCCGGCTATCAAAAACGTGACGCGCTGCTGAACGACGCAGTGCTTAGGGATACCCCATGAAAACAACAAACTCCCCGGGTAAAACCGGCGGCAACTTCTACGGCCTGGGTACTTATCTGGGGCTGGCCGGTGCCTTGCTCGCCATGATTGCGCTGTTCTCGGTACTCAGCGATCACTTCCTGTCCTATGACACCTTCAGCACCCTGGCCAACCAGATTCCGGACCTGATGGTGCTGGCGGTGGGCATGACGTTCATCCTGATCATCGGCGGTATCGACCTGTCGGTGGGCTCGGTGCTGGCCTTGGCGGCATCGGCGGTCAGCGTGGCAATTCTCAGCTGGGGTTGGGGCGTATTGCCGGCGGCTGTGCTGGGCATGGGCTGCGCGGCGTTGGCGGGTACCATCACCGGTTCGATTACTGTGGCCTGGCGCATTCCGTCATTTATCGTGTCCCTCGGTGTGCTGGAAATGGCGCGTGGCGTGGCTTACCAGATGACCGGTTCGCGCACCGCTTATATTGGTGATTCGTTTGCCTGGTTGTCCAACCCGGTTGCGTTCGGAATTTCGCCATCGTTTATCATTGCTTTGCTGGTCATCGTCGCTGCTCAGTTGGTGTTGACCCGTACTGTGTTCGGCCGTTACCTGATCGGTATCGGCACCAACGAAGAGGCGGTGCGTCTGGCCGGGATCAATCCCAAGCCCTACAAGATCCTGGTATTCAGCCTGATGGGGCTGTTGGCCGGTGTGGCGGCACTGTTCCAGATTTCACGCCTGGAAGCGGCGGACCCGAATGCCGGCTCCGGCCTTGAGTTGCAAGTGATCGCGGCAGTGGTGATCGGCGGCACCAGCCTGATGGGCGGGCGCGGCTCGGTTATCAGTACGTTCTTCGGTGTGTTGATTATTTCGGTGCTGGCGGCCGGCCTTGCGCAGATCGGTGCCACGGAGCCCACCAAACGCATCATCACCGGTGCCGTGATCGTGATTGCCGTGGTTCTCGACACCTACCGCAGCCAGCGCGCCAGTCGGCGGGGCTGAACCATGGCAACGATCAAGGATGTGGCAGCGCTCGCAGGTATTTCCTACACCACCGTATCCCATGTGGTGAACAAGACGCGGCCGGTCAGCGAGCCTGTGCGGATCAAGGTTGAAGCGGCGATCAAGCAGTTGGACTATGTGCCGAGTGCCGTCGCCCGCTCACTCAAAGCCAAGACCACCGCCACCATCGGCCTGCTGGTGCCCAATAGCCTTAACCCGTATTTTGCCGAACTGGCGCGGGGCATCGAGGATTACTGTGAGCGTAATGGGTATTGCGTGATCCTCTGCAACTCCGACGATAACGCCGAGAAGCAGCGCAGCTACCTGCGCGTATTGCTGGAGAAGCGCATTGACGGCTTGATCGTGACCTCGGTAGGTGGCGATGACAGCGGCCTTGCTGCGGGATTGAGCGCGGTGCGCACGCCCATGGTGATTGTCGACCGGGCATTGGACGGCATTGATGTCGACCTGGTGCGTATCGACCACGAGGAAGGCGCTTACCTGGCGACCCGGCACTTGCTTGAACTGGGGCACCGGGACATCGCCTGCATTGGTGGCCCCGGCCACACCCGTGTGGCGCAAATGCGGCTTGCGGGCTACCACCGTGCGTTGCATGAGGCGGGCGTGGAAGTAATGGCCAGTCGCACCCTGGAAAGCGACTTCACCAGCACCGGAGGGTATGCCGCTGCGGTACAGTTGCTGTCGGAAAACCCGCCGAGTGCGATTTTCGCCAGTAACGACATGATCGGTTTCGGTGTATTACGTGCGGCAGCCGAGCGCAATATTCGTGTGCCTGGCGAGCTGTCGGTGATCGGTTTTGACGATATTCAAATGGGCCGCTACGTGTACCCGGCGCTGACCACGGTCGGACAGTCAATCCTGCAATTGGGTGAGACGGCCGCCGAACTCTTATTGCGACGAATTGCGACACCCCAACTGCCGATCGATCAGCGCATCGTGACGCCAAGCATTGTGTTGCGTGAGTCAACGGCGCCGTTTGCCGGTGTGTTCGCCCAATACCGCTGAACCGAATTGATGAGTACTGATGTATGCCAGCAAAAGTAGTGGTAATAGGCAGCTTGAACATGGATTTGGTCACCCGCGCCAGTCGCTTGCCGCGCGCCGGTGAAACCCTGATTGGCCAAACGTTTTCCACCGTACCGGGCGGCAAGGGCGCCAATCAGGCAGTGGCTTCGGCGCGCCTGGGCGCTGATGTGGCGATGATTGGCTGCGTCGGCACGGACGCCTACGGCACTCAATTGCGCGACGCGTTGCTGGTGGAGGGCATTGATTGCCAGGCCGTCAGCTCGGTAGACGGCTCCAGCGGCGTGGCATTGATTGTGGTGGATGACAGCAGCCAGAACGCGATTGTGATCGTTGCGGGAAGCAACGGTGAGCTGACGCCGGCTTCGTTGCAGTTGGCCGATGCGGTGTTGCAGGCGGCCGATGTGATCGTCTGCCAATTGGAAGTCCCTATGGACACCGTGGGCCATGCGCTTAAGCGCGGTCGTGAACTGGGCAAGACGGTGATCCTCAATCCGGCACCGGCCAGCGGACCGTTGCCGAAGGAATGGTACGCCTCGATCGACTATCTGATTCCGAACGAAAGCGAAGCCGGTGAATTAACTGGCGTGACCGTCGACTCCCTCGACAGCGCCAAGGTCGCCGCGACGCAGTTGATCAAAGCGGGCGCCGGAAAAGTGATCATCACTCTGGGTGCACAGGGCGCGCTGTTTGCCGATGGCAACGGCTTTGAGCACCTGGTGGCGCCCAAAGTAAAGGCGGTGGACACCACCGCGGCCGGTGACACCTTCGTGGGTGGTTTTGCCGCCGCGCTTGCCAACGGTAAAAGCGAAGCCGAGGCCATTCGCTTTGGTCAAGTCGCCGCTGCGCTGTCGGTCACCCGCGCCGGTGCACAACCCTCTATCCCTGCATTGCAGGACGTTCAAGGTTTTATACCCTCATGAAAAAGACACCTCTGCTCAATATCGCCCTGTCGCGCGTGATCGCGTCTCTCGGTCATGGTGACATCCTGGTGATTGGCGACGCCGGCCTGCCGGTGCCACCGGGCGTCGAGTTGATCGACCTGGCGCTGACTCAGGGCATTCCTGATTTCATCAGCACCCTGCGCATTGTGTTGAGTGAGATGCAGGTCGAAAGCCATGTATTGGCGGAAGAAATCCTGCTCAAGCAGCCTCCTGCGCTCACCTCGCTCAACTCCCTGACAGAACAGGCTGCCCTCGGCGAGCGTCGCCTGGTCAGCCACGAAGAATTCAAGCAGCTCAGTCGCAAGGCCCGCGCCGTGGTGCGCACTGGCGAGTGCCAGCCTTATTGCAATATCGCGCTGGTGTCCGGCGTAACCTTCTAGAGTTTTCTTACGACAAGGAGTGTGTCATGCAACGTGGTCTTCCAACCCTGAAAAACCTGTTTCGGAGTGTCCTGCTTTTGTCCGCGCTCACAGCCGCCAGCGCCCAAGCGGCGGAAAAAATCGACCTGATCATCGATACCGACCCAGGTGCCGATGACGTAGTGGCCTTGCTGTTTGCCATGGCCTCTCCGGAGGAACTGAGCATTCGTGCGCTGACCACCGTCGCCGGTAACGTGCGCCTGGACAAGACTTCCCGCAACGCTCGCCTGGCTCGTGAGTGGGCAGGGCGTGAGGAAATTCCTGTGTACGCAGGCGCGCCAAAACCCATGCTGCGCACGCCGATTTACGCTGAGAATATTCACGGCAAGGAAGGTATCTCCGGTGTCACCGTGCATGAGCCCAAAAAAGGCCTGGCTGACGGCAACGCGGTCGACTACCTGATCAAAACGCTCAGCACTGCCAAGCCGCACAGCATCACCATCGCCATGCTCGGCCCACAGACCAACCTGGCGCTGGCGTTGACCCAGGCTCCGGAAATCACCCAAGGCATCAAGGAAGTGGTGGTGATGGGCGGTGCGCACTTCAATGGTGGCAATATCACTCCGGTGGCTGAGTTCAACTTGTTCGCGGACCCTATCGCCGCTGAAATCGTGCTCAAAAGTGGCGTCAAGCTGACCTATCTGCCGTTGGACGTGACCCACAAGGTGCTGACCAGCGAAGCGCGCCTGAAGAAAATCGCAGCGATTAACAACAATGCGAGCAAAGTGGTTGGCGACATTCTCAATGAATACGTCAAAGGCGACATGGAGCACTACGGCATCCCGGGCGGCCCGGTACACGACGCTACCGTCATTGCTTATCTGCTCAAGCCGGCACTGTTCAGTGGGCGTGAGGTTAACGTGGTGGTGGACAGTCGCGAAGGTCCGACCTTCGGCCAGACCATCGTCGATTGGTATGACGGCTTGAAACAGCCGAAGAACGCGTTCTGGGTTGAGAACGGCGACGCCCAAGGCTTCTTCGATCTGCTGACCGAGCGCTTGGCGCGCCTGAAGTAATCTGTGTAGCGGTCGGCGCTCGCCGGCCGGTTCTTATTCGCGCTCGGGCTTGTGTGCGCCCATGTGATCGGCCGGGTACTTCTCGAATACTTGGCCGATGAAGGCCTGCGCGGCCTGAGTGCCGAGTTCCTTGACCAACAGGTCGATTCCGATGATTGCCAACTCCTCCGGGCTTCCGGGGCTGTAGGAGCTCTGTCCTTGAGGCCACTTGGCTTTGATGTCGGCTTGGAGGGTTACAGTGGTCATGGGGGGCTCGCGGGGTTGGAAGTGCTGGGCAGTGCGCTGTTACGCGGTTTTAATCGCGGCAGTTAACCATTTTTGCGTGGTCTTTGGCACTGCTACTTAGGCATGAGGTACTTCGGGTTGAGGCCGGCGCTGTGCGACACTGTTGTTCAATTCAATTGCCGGGGAACCCCAGGTGCAGATCGATTTGAACAACCCCGATAACCTCACGTTGGAGGCGGTTCGTCAACTGCTCGCCAGTGCCAGTGACGACGAGCATACCCAGTTACGAGTGACCAAGGCCGGTATCGCGTATATCTCCTCCGGGAAGGCCGTAGGCGGTGTCGAGATTGACGGCCTGCTGTTTCGCCTGGAAACCTGGGCGAAGGGTTCGGGTTATGTCGGTAAAGTCGCGGCCAGCGATGAGGTCTGGGTCATGCAGATTTTCAATGCGCTCGCGCAGAATTGGCCAACCCCACCGTTTGATTACATCGACATCTACTGAGTGCGTTCATATCTGGTGACGATTGACCGGGCGAATGCTCGCCTTGAGTCAGGCAGACTTGCCGTCAGCCGATTTACGTCTTGAAACCAAACGGCCAGATCGCGGTCGCACGATCTCTGTCCATTTTTATCATAGGAGGCTTCATGCCTTGGAAGCTCGCATCATTCGGCACTTTGTTGGCAGCACTCGCGTTGGCGGGTTGCAGCACCCCGGGTGCCCCAGAGCCAGGCAAAGGCGTCGCCGCTGCTGACGCAGGCCATAGCCGTTGTGAGTCGAAAGCTGCCGAATTCGCCATCGGCCAGAAAGCCTCGCCTCAGTTGCTGGATCAGGCGCGTACCCGTGCCGGCGCGCAGAACGCGCGGATCCTCAAGCCTAACGACATGATCACTCTGGAATACCGCTCCGACCGCTTGAACCTGAACACCGACGACAACCTGGTGATCACACGGGTCAACTGCGGCTGATAGCGCCCCGGCTTTTGCAGCGCCCATAAAAAACCCCGTCACATGGACGGGGTTTTTTTAGCTCAGCACAGAATTACTCTGGGCGAACCTGTGCAGCTTGCATACCCTTTTGGCCTTTCTCAGCCACGAAGGAAACGGTTTGGCCTTCTTTCAGGCTTTTGAAACCGTCGCTTTCGATAGCTTTGAAGTGTACGAACAGGTCGTCACCGCCACCTTGAGGAGTGATGAAGCCGAAGCCTTTTTCATCGTTGAACCATTTAACGGTGCCGGATTGGCGATTAGACATGGTGTATCTCCAAGAAACATATATTTTCAGTAGTGCTGTGCTGCTCAGGCCAACTGGGCACACTTGGCTATCATAGTCGAAATGTTCGGCTTGGGAGCCCCCCCAAGGCATTGTTTGCTAATCAATGACGTAGCGTTTAGTGCCTTGATCGGCTGAAAGCCCCGATCTACGGGGCTTTGCTGCGAAATATCAGCTGTTAAAAAAAGCCGTAAAAGCTGCGTAATTTGTGAGAAATGGCAGTTTTAAGGCTTTTTTTTCAGCGAAATGGCTGCCTGATCAGTGGTCGTTCTTACTTTTTCTTCACGACTTTGCAAGACGAAATAGCCGTGACCGCTTTGTTTTTAAGCTCCTGCTTGGCGTTCTGGTTGGTCATGAGCTCCTTGATTTCAGCGGTGCTCAATTCCGCATTGATCTTGTCGGCGCCACATTCGCAATGGTCTTTGGCGGTTTTGGCGTCAACGCTCTGCTGAGCGGCCGACGTGCAGTCTTTGACGAAGTTTTCCCGTTCAGCGGCCGAAGGCCAGTTCGATGGGGCTGCAGCCTGCGCACCGAAGGAGAGGAAGGCCAGCGATGCAGCAAGCGCGAAGGTCGAGGAAAAACGCATAGTTAAAGGCTCCTGAAGTCTTGAGGACGAACGGCGATTCTCGGTGTGTTTGAGGCCTGTCGTACAGCTCAAGTTCACTTTTGCAGCTATAAACGCTGGAATTTGTATTTCGTAAGGCCGTGTCGGCGCGATGACCGTTCATCTGTGCTAGCATCCTGCGCTTGGCTATTTACAGGCGTGCCAATTGCCGCCTTGCCATGTTCTTTTTTGAGTTCACTCCAGTCACTCTGGTTCGATTATCGGTTGGCCGAAAGGCTCCTGCCGCTGTAAGGCAGGCGTTCATCACTGAACGGCCTGGTGTTGGATCTTGTACTGGCTCATCCCAACCCACGTGACCTTTGGTAGGGGTCACCACTAGGAGAGGAGGCGCCATGCCAACTATTACTCTTCCCGATGGCAGTCAACGTTCATTCGATCATTCGGTTTCCGTAGCCGAGGTCGCCGCATCCATTGGTGCTGGCCTGGCCAAGGCCACCGTGGCCGGCAAGGTCGACGGCAAGCTGGTTGACGCCAGTGACCTGATCACCGCCGATGCCAGCCTGCAAATCATTACGCCGAAGGATCAAGAGGGGCTGGAGATCATTCGCCACTCTTGTGCCCACCTGATTGGCCACGCGGTCAAGCAGCTGTACCCGACCGCGAAGATGGTCATCGGCCCGGTCATTGACGAAGGCTTCTATTACGATATCGCCTACGAGCGTCCTTTCACTCCGGACGACCTGGCGGCGATCGAGGCGCGCATGCACGCGCTGATCGAAAAAGATTACGACGTCATCAAGAAAGTCACGCCGCGCGCCGAAGTGATCGACGTGTTCACCGCACGTGGTGAGGACTACAAGCTGCGTCTGGTGGAAGACATGCCGGACGAACAGGCCATGGGCCTGTATTACCACGAAGAATACGTCGACATGTGCCGTGGCCCGCACGTGCCGAACACACGCTTCCTCAAGTCGTTCAAGTTGACCAAGCTGTCCGGTGCCTACTGGCGCGGGGATGCGAAGAACGAGCAATTGCAGCGGATCTACGGCACTGCCTGGGCTGACAAGAAGCAACTGGCCGCCTACATCCAGCGCATCGAAGAAGCCGAAAAACGCGACCACCGCAAGATCGGCAAGCGCCTGAACCTGTTCCACCTTCAGGAAGAGGCGCCGGGCATGGTGTTCTGGCACCCGAACGGCTGGACCCTGTACCAGGTACTCGAGCAGTACATGCGCAAGGTTCAGCGCGATAACGGCTACCTGGAGATCAAGACTCCGCAAGTCGTTGATCGCGGCCTGTGGGAGAAATCCGGGCACTGGGCCAACTACGCCGACAACATGTTCACCACCCAGTCGGAAAACCGCGACTACGCCATCAAGCCGATGAACTGCCCGTGCCACGTGCAGGTGTTCAACCAAGGCCTGAAGAGCTACCGCGAGTTGCCGATGCGTCTGGCCGAATTCGGTGCCTGCCACCGTAACGAGCCGTCGGGTGCGCTGCACGGCATCATGCGGGTGCGTGGCTTCACTCAGGATGACGCCCACATCTTCTGCACCGAAGAGCAGATGCAGTCCGAATCCGCAGCGTTCATCAAGCTGACCATGGACGTTTATCGCGATTTCGGCTTCACCGAAGTCGAAATGAAGCTGTCCACTCGTCCGGAAAAACGCGTCGGCTCCGACGAACTGTGGGATCGCGCCGAAGCTGCATTGGCCGCAGCGCTAGACAATGCGGGCCTTGCGTACGATCTGCAGCCGGGTGAGGGCGCCTTCTACGGTCCGAAAATTGAGTTCTCGCTGAAAGATTGTCTTGGTCGTGTCTGGCAATGTGGTACTTTGCAGCTCGATTTTAACCTGCCGATCCGTTTGGGAGCCGAATACGTCTCCGAAGACAACAGCCGTAAGCACCCGGTTATGCTGCACCGGGCGATCCTCGGCTCGTTCGAACGTTTCGTCGGTATCCTGATCGAGCACTACGAGGGTGCATTCCCTGCGTGGCTGGCTCCGACCCAGGCAGTGATCATGAATATCACTGATAAACAGGCCGATTTTGCCGCTGAAGTTGAAAAAACTCTCAACGAAAGCGGATTTCGTGCCAAGTCCGACTTGAGAAATGAAAAGATCGGCTTTAAAATCCGCGAGCATACTTTGCTCAAGGTTCCCTATCTTTTGGTTATCGGAGATCGGGAAGTCGAGATGCAGACTGTCGCTGTGCGTACTCGTGAAGGTGCTGACCTGGGCTCGATGCCCGTCGCCCAGTTCGCTGAGTTCCTCGCGCAAGCGGTTTCCCGGCGTGGTCGCCCAGATTCGGAGTAATTATTATTAAGCGTGAAATGAGACAAGATAAACGAGCTGCACCGAAAGCCCCGATCAACGAGAATATCTCGGCACGCGAGGTTCGGTTAATTGGCGCTGACGGCGAGCAGATTGGCATCGTCTCGATTGATGAAGCGCTTCGTATTGCTGAAGAGTCCAAATTGGACCTGGTGGAAATTTCCGCCGATGCAATCCCACCCGTTTGCCGGGTGATGGACTACGGCAAGTCGATCTTCGAGAAGAAGAAGCAGATTGCTGCAGCGAAGAAGAACCAGAAGCAGATTCAAGTAAAAGAAATCAAGTTTCGTCCAGGGACGGAGGAAGGGGATTACCAGGTAAAACTGCGCAACCTGGTACGTTTCCTGAGTGATGGGGACAGGGCCAAGGTATCCTTGCGATTCCGCGGCCGTGAGATGGCCCACCAGGAGCTGGGGATGGAACTCCTCAAGCGGGTTGAAGCTGACCTGTTGGAGTACGGTTCTGTCGAGCAGCATCCTAAGATGGAAGGACGCCAGCTGATTATGGTCATCGCCCCGAAAAAGAAGAAGTAATCAACAGGGCACGGCAGGCCTTCTGATTATGTTTATCAACTGAATGCGGAGTATCCGAACATGCCAAAGATGAAGACTAAAAGTGGTGCTGCTAAGCGGTTTCTGAAAACTGCTAACGGTATCAAGCACAAGCACGCTTTCAAGAGCCACATCCTGACCAAAATGTCGACCAAGCGTAAGCGTCAACTGCGCGGAAGCAGCTTGCTGCATCCGTCTGACGTGGCAAAAGTCGAGCGCATGCTGCGCCTTCGTTAATTTTTGGATCAAGAATAGAGGAAGTAACTCATGGCTCGTGTAAAGCGTGGCGTCATTGCCCGTAAGCGTCACAAAAAAATTCTGAAACTTGCTAAAGGCTACTACGGCGCGCGTTCACGCGTATTCCGTGTTGCCAAGCAAGCGGTAATCAAGGCAGGCCAATACGCCTACCGTGACCGTCGTCAGAAAAAACGTCAGTTCCGCGCTCTGTGGATCGCTCGTATCAACGCTGGTGCACGTGTTAACGGTCTGTCCTACAGCCGTTTCATCGCTGGCCTGAAAAAAGCGTCCATCGAAATCGACCGTAAGGTTCTGGCTGAACTGGCCGTGAACGATAAAGCGGTGTTTGCTGCGATTGTCGAGAAAGCTAAAGCCACTTTGGCTTAAGTACCCCCGACAGTCACCCTGGGTTGCTCCTGCAGCCCAGGGTGGTAAACGTCATAAATAGGGGAAGAGCCTTCAAGCTCTTCCCCTATTTTGTATCTGGAGTCTGTACATGGAAAACCTGGACGCGCTCGTTGCTCAAGCTCTTGAGGCTGTGCAAAGCGCTGAAGATATCAATGCCCTGGAGCAAATCCGGGTTCACTACCTTGGCAAAAAGGGTGAATTGACTCAGGTGATGAAGACCCTGGGGAATTTGCCGGCTGAAGAGCGTCCGCAAGTCGGTGCGCTGATCAACGTCGCCAAGGAGCGTGTCACAGAGGTTCTCAATGCGCGCAAGGCGTCGCTCGAGGAGGCCGATCTTGCGGCCAAGCTCGCCGCCGAGTCCATTGACGTCACCTTGCCTGGCCGTGGCCAGGCCTCGGGCGGTCTGCATCCGATCACTCGGACTCTGGAACGTATCGAGCAGTTCTTCACCCATATTGGCTACGGCATTGCCGAAGGCCCTGAGGTCGAAGACGACTATCACAACTTCGAGGCGCTCAACATCCCAGGCCATCACCCGGCCCGGTCGATGCACGACACCTTCTATTTCAACGCGAACATGCTGTTGCGCACCCATACCTCGCCGGTACAGGTCCGCACCATGGAAGCGAACAAGCCGCCGATCCGCATCGTCTGCCCAGGCCGTGTGTACCGTAGCGACTCGGATATCACCCATTCGCCGATGTTCCACCAGGTCGAAGGCCTGCTGGTTGATCGCGACATCAATTTCGCCGACCTCAAAGGCACCATCGAAGAATTCCTGCGGGTGTTCTTCGAGAAGGAGCTGGCGGTACGTTTCCGTCCTTCGTTCTTCCCGTTCACCGAGCCATCCGCCGAAGTCGATATGGAGTGCGTGATGTGCAGCGGTAAAGGCTGCCGCGTCTGCAAACAGACCGGCTGGCTGGAAGTGATGGGCTGCGGCATGGTTCACCCCAACGTGCTGCGCATGTCCGGGATCGACCCGGAAGAGTTCTCGGGCTTTGCCTTCGGCATGGGCGTTGAGCGTCTGGCCATGCTGCGTTACGGCGTGAACGACTTACGTCTGTTCTTCGACAACGACTTGCGGTTCCTCGCGCAATTTCGCTAGTCGTAACGAATCTTTAGGAGAGCAGGATGAAATTCAGTGAACAATGGCTGCGTGGCTGGGTAAGCCCGCAGGTAGATCGCGACGAGCTGGTTGCTCGTCTGTCGATGGCCGGCCTTGAGGTCGATAGCGTAACGCCGGCCGCCGGTGTTTTCAGCGGCGTGGTCGTGGGCGAGGTGCTCAGCACCGAGCAGCACCCTGATGCTGATAAATTGCGGGTGTGCCAGGTCAGCAATGGCACCGAAACCTTCCAGGTCGTATGCGGAGCGCCAAACGTGCGCCCGGGCCTGAAGATTCCGTTCGCCATGATCGGCGCCGAACTGCCCGGCGACTTCAAGATCAAGAAAGCCAAGCTGCGTGGCGTTGAGTCCAACGGCATGCTCTGCTCCCAGGCAGAACTGCAAGTGGGCGAGGGCAACGACGGCCTGATGGAGCTGCCGGCTGACGCACCCGTAGGCCAGGACGTTCGTGTCTATCTGGAGCTGGAAGACGCCAGCATCGAGGTCGACCTGACCCCGAACCGTGGCGATTGCCTGTCCCTCGCTGGCCTGGCCCGTGAAGTCGGCGCGTTGTACAACGTTCCAGTCACCCGCCCCGTGGTTGCCGCAGTCGCTGCCGTGCACGAGGAAGTGCGCCCGATTGAAGTGCTGGCGCCCAACGCTTGCCCACGCTACCTGGGCCGTGTGATCCGTAACGTCGACCTTTCCAAGCCAACCCCGCTGTGGATGGTTGAGCGCCTGCGTCGCGCCGATGTGCGCAGCATCGACGCTGCCGTCGACATCACCAACTACGTGATGCTGGAGCTGGGCCAACCGTTGCACGCATTCGATCTCGCCGAAATCAATGGCGGTATCCGCGTGCGCATGGCCGAAGAAGGCGAGAAGCTCGTCTTGCTCGACGGCCAGGAAGTCAGCCTGCGCGCTGATACCCTGGTCATCGCCGACCATTCCCGCGCCCTGGCGATTGCCGGCGTGATGGGTGGCGAGCACAGCGGCGTGTCCGCGACCACTCGCGATATTTTCCTCGAAAGCGCGTTCTTCGATCAGATCGCCATCGCCGGCAAGGCGCGTTCTTACGGCCTGCACACCGATGCTTCGCATCGTTACGAGCGTGGCGTGGACTGGAAGCTGGCCCGTGAAGCCATGGAGCGCGCCACTGGCCTGCTGCTGGAGATCACCGGTGGCGACGCCGGCCCGATCACCGAAACCGTCAACGAACAGTACCTGCCGTCCGTTGCCCCTATTACGCTGCGCGCCAAAAGCGTCGAGCAAATGCTCGGCCTGGTGATCGAGCCTGCGCAGATCGAGCAATTGTTGTCGGCACTTGGCCTTGGCATTTCCGCTGGCGCCGAAGGGCAGTGGCACGTTGAAGTGCCAAGCCATCGTTTCGATATCAGCCTTGAAGTTGATCTGATCGAAGAGCTGGCCCGTCTGTATGGCTATAACCGTCTGCCGGTGCGCTACCCGCAAGCGCGCCTGGCACCGCAACCCAAGGCCGAAGCGCGTGCGCACCTGCCTGAGTTGCGTCGCCTGCTGGTTGCCCGTGGCTACCAGGAAGCCGTGACCTATAGCTTCATCGATCCGAAGCAGTTCGAACTGTTCAACCCAGGTGTCGAGCCGTTGTTGTTGGCTAACCCGATCTCTAACGACATGGCCGCCATGCGCTCGTCGCTGTGGCCAGGCTTGGTCAAGGCACTTTCGCATAACCTGAACCGTCAGCAGGATCGCGTACGCATGTTCGAAAGCGGCCTGCGTTTCGTCGGCCAACTCGACGGCCTGAAGCAAGAGCCGATGCTCGCCGGTGTGGTGTGCGGTAGCCGGCTGCCGGAAGGCTGGGCACAGGGCCGTGACGCCGTGGACTTCTTCGACGTTAAAGCTGATGTAGAAGCGGTATTGGGCTTTGCCGGTGCACTGAACGACTTCACGTTCGTGCCAGGCAATCATCCAGCGTTGCACCCGGGCCAGACTGCGCGTATCGAGCGCGAAGGGCGCTTGGTGGGCTTCGTCGGTGCGATCCACCCCGAGCTGTCGAAAACCCTCGGTCTCGACCGCCCTGTGTTCGTTTTTGAGCTGGTGCTGGCGGAAGTGGCGTCGGGCAAAATGCCTAAATTCAGCGAGTTGTCGCGCTTCCCTGAAGTGCGTCGTGACCTGGCGCTGATTGCCGACCGTGACGTGGCCGCCACTGCTGTTCTGGATGTAATCCGTGAAAATGCAGGGGAATGGCTGACAGACCTCAGGCTATTTGACGTCTATCAGGGTAAAGGCATTGATCCGCATAGAAAAAGCCTTGCAGTTGGCTTGACCTGGCAGCATCCATCGCGCACTCTTAATGACGATGAGGTGAATACCACGACACAAAATATCCTCACCTCGCTCGAACAAAGGTTGAACGCCACGTTAAGGAAGTGACGTATGGGGGCTTTGACGAAAGCTGAGATGGCGGAACGTCTGTACGAAGAGTTGGGTCTGAACAAGCGCGAGGCCAAGGAATTGGTCGAGCTGTTTTTTGAAGAAATCAGGCACGCTCTGGAAGACAACGAACAGGTCAAATTGTCCGGTTTCGGCAATTTTGACCTGCGGGACAAACGCCAGCGGCCTGGCCGCAATCCAAAAACGGGAGAAGAAATCCCGATCACGGCTCGCCGTGTGGTCACCTTTCGTCCAGGGCAGAAGTTGAAGGCCCGAGTTGAGGCTTATGCTGGAACCAAGTCATAACGACGAGCTACCCGTCATCCCAGGCAAACGCTACTTCACCATCGGTGAAGTCAGCGAGCTCTGTGCGGTCAAACCGCACGTGCTGCGCTATTGGGAGCAGGAGTTTCCTCAACTCAACCCCGTCAAACGCACCGGGAACCGTCGGTATTATCAGCGCCAGGATGTGCTGATGATCCGACAGATCCGCGCGTTGCTCTACGATCAGGGGTTCACCATCAGCGGCGCGCGCCAGCGTATGTCCGGTGATGAAGCCAAAGACGACACCACCCAATACAAGCAATTGATCCGCCAGATGATCTCCGAACTCGAAGATGTGCTGGTGGTTTTGAAGAAATAACCCAGGCTTTTAAAATACTTCCACATTTCAAAAGCTTGCGGTATATTCCTGATCGCTTCGTTGCGAAGCGAACCCAGTAACACGCCTAGTCGGGGCGTAGCGCAGTCCGGTAGCGCACTAGCATGGGGTGCTAGGGGTCGAGTGTTCGAATCACTCCGTCCCGACCATATTCTTCTTTGAAAAAGCCCAATCTGAAAAGGTTGGGCTTTTTCATGCGTCACACTTTCAGGTGGCGTCAGCCAGCCGTGCGTTCGCGCTGTTTGAGGTAGTCCACAAACGGGGTGATGTCCGTGCTGCAGAGCAAAGGCGCGATCGCGCAGACTTCGGTTTCCGACCATTCCCACCAGGCGGATTGCTCAAGGAGCAGGCGGGTGGGTTCGTCAAAGCGCCAGCGGATATGTTTGGCGGGGTTGCCGCCGACAATGGCATACGGCGCGACATCCTTGGTGACGATCGAGCCGGCGGCAACCACCGCGCCATTGCCGATGGTCACGCCTGACAGAATCTTCGCATGCGAGCTGATCCAGCAGTCATTGCCGATGGTGACGTCACCTTTGCTGCCGCCGAAGTCGGTGATGTGGGCGAGGCTTTTAACCTTGGCCGGGAACGGGTAGCAGCTGAGCCAGTCAGTGCGATGGTGACCACCCAAATACACTTCGACATTGCCGGCAATCGAGGTGTAGGCGCCTACTCGCAGGGTTGTGCCCTCATGCCAGTCATGAACCTTCAAGTCTCCGTAGGTGCCGATGCCAAAACTGTAATCGGGGTAACGGTTGCGCAGTTTTTGCGTAGAGCGCTCCAGCGGGGAGAGCGCGCGTAATGCCTTGCGCGCTTTATGTTCGCGCCATTTACGCAATAGCTTCATGGGGTGAGCCTTCTTGCAGAGATTGAAATCAGGCGACATCGTGAGGAATGGGTGCCGTCTATGCAAGACGAAGGTGGAGCCGTTTATTGATCTTCTGAAAATAGTCGTCGAAGCCTGTCCCTTTTTTTCACCTCGCCTGTCATTCCAGGCAAGTGAACAAAATCGAGAGCTTCCCCCAATGCCCGCAGTCTCACCCTTGCGCTTGCGCCCGTTGCTGAACCTCAGCCTGATGCTGAGCCTCTGTACCAGCCCGTTATTTGTCCCGATCAGCTATGCCGAAGATAGCACTCAGCGCCGCAGCTATGAGGTGCCGGCCGGTAGCCTGAGTGCCGCATTGACCCGTTTTGCCGGGCTCGCCGGGGTCAACCTGTCGGTGGACCCGGCGCTGGTCAGCGGTCGCAGCAGCGCCGGCTTGTCGGGTGAATACGCGGTGGAGGAGGGCTTTGCGCAGTTGCTGGGGGGATCGGGCCTGCAACTGCAAGCGCTGGGCGAGCAGGCGTACAAGTTGGTGCCGGTGCCGGAGGGCAGCAGCCTGCAACTGGCACCCACGTCGATCCTCGGTATGACGGGGCAGGCCGATGGGGATACCTATGCCGGCGGCCAAGTGGCGCGCCGCGGATCGCAAGGTCTGCTCGGCTCGCGTGACTTTATGGAAACGCCGTTCAGCATGACCACCTATACCGCCGAGGCGGTGAAGAACCAGCAGGCGCGCACCCTCGGCGAGCTGGTTGCCAGCGACCCGTCGGTGCGCACCACCAACCCGGCGGGCGGGCGCTACGAGCAGTTCACCATTCGCGGGTTCAGCCTGTTCAACAGCGATGTGGCCTACAACGGCCTCTATGGCGTGCTGCCGACTTACACCATCGACATGGAAATGGCCGAGCGCGTCGACATCCTCAAAGGCCCGAGCCAGTTGCTCAACGGCATCTCGCCGCGCGGCAGCGTCGGCGGCGGGATCAACGTAGTGCCCAAGCGCGCCACCGACAAGGACATCACCTCGTTGACCGGTACCTGGGCCTCCGGCAGCCAGGCCGGTGGCGCGGTGGATGTGGGACGGCGCTTTGGTGAGGACAACACATTTGGCCTGCGTTTCAATGGCGTGAAGCAGTCCGGTGATACCGAATGGGATCACCAGCGTGTCGACCGTGAAATGGCCGTGTTGGGCCTGGATTTTCGCGGCGAGCGCCTGCGCCTTTCCACGGATATAGGCCACACCGAGCGCGACACCGACGCGCCACAAGAACGTGTACAAGTCGGCGCCAATGCCAGGGTGCCGAGCGCCAACGATGTGCGCCATAACTACGCACAGCCCTGGAGCAAAGCCCGCACCGATGACACCTTCGGCACCGTTAACGGCGAGTTTGACCTCAGTGATAACGTGATGCTCTATGGCGGTGTGGGCGCGCGTAAGAGCCACCACGACTTCCTGCGTCACGCGGTTTCCGTCACCAACAACGCCGGGGATTTCAGCGTATTGCCACGGGATTTCACCCGCGATGAAAACGTGCGCACCGCCACAGCCGGGGTGCGCAGTTGGTTGCATACCGGAGCCGTTAGCCATGAGATTAACCTGGCGGCCAGCGACTTCTACATGGATTTTGAAAACGGCGGCGCGCGGTATGCGGCGGCGCCGAGCAACCTGTACAACCCGGTAGAAACCCCAACCCCTTCACGGCCAACACGCCTGGATTCCAGGGTCTACACCGAGAACCGCTTCAGTGGCGTGGCGCTGTCGGACACCCTGGGCTTTTTCGACGAGCGTTTATTACTGACCCTCGGCGCGCGCTGGCAGCGGGTAAAGGTCGACGACTGGACCGACAACGTCAAAGGCGATACGGCGTATGACGAGGAAAAAGTCTCGCCATCGGGCGGCATCCTCTTCAAAGCCACCGACAAGTTGTCGCTGTATGCCAACTACATGGAAGGCTTGAGCCAGGGCAAAATCGCGCCTTCGACCTCGATCAATGAAGATGAAATCTTCCCGCCGTTTGTCAGCCGCCAGGTTGAAGTCGGCGCCAAGTACGACGCCGGCGCGTTTGCCGTGACGGCTGCGGTGTTCCGAATCAAGCAGCCGGCCTACGAAACCAACGCCACTACACGGGTGTTCGGCCCCAACGGCAAACGCCAGAACGACGGCGTGGAACTGAGCGTGTTCGGCGAGCCGCTCAAGGGCGTGCGCCTGCTGGGTGGCGTGATGTTTATCGACAGCGAACTCACTCATACCACCAACGGTACTTTCGACGGCAACCGCGCCCCCGCCACGCCCAAGTACAACGTCAACCTGGGCGCCGAATGGGATGTGCCGACTGTCGAAGGTTTGACCCTGACCAGCCGTGGTATCTATTCCAGCTCGCAGTACCTCGACCAGTCCAACGTCAAGGAAATCGACGCCTGGACCCGCCTTGACGTCGGTGCGCGCTATGCCTTCAAGGTCGACGATAAGCAGATCACCTTGCGCGCGAATGTCGAGAACGTCGCCGATAAACGCTACTGGAGTTCGGCCGGTGCTTCGGATGACAGTGAACCGGGCCTCACCCTGTCCACGCCGCGTACCTATTTGCTGTCGGCCACGGTGGACTTCTAAGCACCGGGGCTATGTGGACGCTGGCGCCCACATAGCCCTGGGCACACCCCAGACTCGCCGCGTTAATAAGAATGTTTTTTGATTGCATCGCCGTGATATGGAATAGTACCCGCCGTTTTCCCAGGCCTCTCCCGCCTGGGTGTTTTAACGCCGAGGTCTTTGTCATGCGAATGCTGCGCTCCATCCCGACCCTTGCCGCCTGCCTCCTGGCATTCTCCTCCAGCGTGTTGAACGCGGCCCCCATCGACCTCAATGACGGCCAGCATGCGGTGCACCTGCCGGATGCGCCCAAGCGCGTGGTGGTGCTGGAGTTTTCTTTTCTCGACAGCCTGGCTGCCGTTGACGTCACCCCAGTCGGGGCCGCCGACGATGGCGATGCCAACCGAGTGTTGCCGCGTGTGCGCCAGGCCATCGGCCAATGGACGTCAGTGGGCTTGCGTTCGCAACCAAGCATCGAGGAAATCGCCCGGCTCAAGCCGGACCTGATCGTCGCTGACCTCAATCGTCACCAGGCGCTCTACAGCGACTTGGCGAGCATCGCGCCAACCTTGTTGTTGCCATCACGCGGTGAGGATTACCAGGGCAGCCTGAAATCCGCCGAACTGATTGGCAAGGCCCTGGGTAAAAGCCCGCAGATGCAAGCGCGTATCGCGCAGAACCGTGAGCACCTGAACGCGATTGCGCAGCAGATTCCCGCCGGCGCCAGCGTACTGTTCGGCGTTGCGCGTGAGGACAGTTTTTCCGTGCACGGCCCGGACTCTTACGCCGGCAGTGTGCTGGAGGCGATTGGCTTGAAAGTGCCGTCGGTACGCGCCAAGGCTGCACCAACCGAGTTTGTCAGCCTGGAACAATTGCTCGCGCTGGACCCAGGTTGGTTGTTGGTAGGGCACTACCGTCGCCCCAGCATCGTCGATACCTGGAGCAAGCAGCCGCTGTGGCAAGTGCTCGGCGCGGTACGCAATCAGCACGTCGCTGAAGTCGATGGCGACAGCTGGGCGCGCAACCGTGGTGTATTGGCCTCGGAGCAGATCGCAGAAGACGCCCTCGCGATTCTTAAAGGCGGCCATGCCGTATTGAGCCAATAACCGTGCAGCGCAGTGTCGCGGCGATCAGTATTGTGCTGCTGGGGGCCGTGTTGTTCTGGTGCTCGCTGTACAGCTGGTCGCCGTTTGTGATCACCCCGACCGATGCCTGGAATGGTCTGGTTCACCAAGGCCACACAGGCGGCAATATGGCTTATATCGTCGCCCAGTTGCGGGTGCCGCGAGCAGTGTGTGCGGCGTTGATCGGTGCCTGCCTGGGGCTGGCCGGTGCGCTGATGCAGGGAATCACCCGTAACCGTCTGGCGTCGCCTTCGCTGTTTGGCGTGACAGCGGGCGCAGCGCTGGGGCTGGCGTTGTTTTCGACCGGATTGGTTGCACCGCCGTTCGCCGGCGGTGCGTTGTTGATGACCTGCCTGGGCGGCGCGCTGGCGTGGGTAACGGTATTCAGCCTCGGCGGTGCCTGGTCGCCGACCACTGCGCAAGGTCGGCTGGTATTGGCCGGTGTGGCCGTGGCGGCGCTGTGCGCGGCATTGACTCGGCTCACCGTGATTCTGGTCGAGGCGCAGGCGCAAAGCGTGTTGAACTGGCTGGCCGGTTCCCTGGCGAATGTCGGAGCGGCCCAGGTGCAATTGCTCTGGCCCTGCACGTTGATCGGCGGCCTGTGGGCGCTGTGGTGCGCTCCGCGCTTGAACCTGATCAACCTCGGCGAAGACGCTGCGCGCTCATTGGGCGTGGGTATCGCCAGCCTGCGCCTGCAGGTGTTTGTCGCCAGTTTGTTACTGGTGGGCGCCAGCGTCTGCGCGGTCGGCCCGATCGGTTTTGTCGGGCTGATCGCGCCGAATATCATTCGGCAATTTCTCGGTAACGACTACCGCTGGCTGATTCCGTTGAGCGCAGCATTGGGCGCGGTGATCGTGCTCGGCGCCGACCTGCTCAGTCGCGCCGTGGCCTTTCCGGTGGAAACCCCGGCGGGCGTGGTGACCGCGCTGATCGGCGCGCCGTTCTTTCTGTTCCTTGCCAGGCGTGCCCTATGAGCCGGCCACGCTTGCGCTTATGGCTGCTGCTGGGCCTGTTGCTGCTGACGCTGTTGGTGAGCCTCAGTGCCGGTACGGTGTGGCTCACGCCCGCAACCGTGCTGGATCGCCTGGTGGCCCACGACGCCCTCGATTTTGAAGTGTGGAACCACCGCCTGCCACGCAGCCTGATCGCCATCCTGGCCGGGTGTGCGTTCGGTCTGGCGGGGGCAATTGTGCAGGGGGTGATTCGCAACCCGCTGGCCTCACCGGAAATTCTCGGTGTGACGCAGGGTGCAGGGTTGGCGCTGACGGTGGCGATCATCAGCTGGCCGCAACTGCCGATTGCCTGGCTGCCGCTGGTAGCCTGCCTGGGCGGGGCGGGCGGCGCCTTGCTGTTGGCGCTGTACAACACCGGCGTGAGTTTTTCCGGGGTGCGTTTTGCGCTCTCGGGTGTGGCGATTGCGGTGACCTTATCCAGCGTCACCGAGTTTTTGATCCTGTCTCACCCGCTGGACATCAACACCGCGTTGCTCGCACTGACCGGCAGCCTGTGGAGTCGCAATTGGCACCATGTGATGTTGGTGCTGCCGTTTCTGCTGCTGATCCCGCTGGGCCTGTGCCTGGCCAAACCGCTGAACCTGATCGCCCTCGGCGACGAAGCCGCCCACAGCCTGGGCACCGCCCTCGGCCGTACGCGCTGGCTGGCGATGGCCTGCGCGGTGGTGCTCACCAGCCTGGGCGTCGGCGTGATCGGGCCGATTGGCTTTATCGGTCTGGTCGCGCCGCATATGGCGCGGCGCCTGGTCGGCGGGCATCACCACTACTTGCTGCCCGCCGCGATGCTGATTGGCGCGCTGCTGCTGGTGCTGGCCGACACCGTCGGGCGTACGTTGATCGCGCCCAGCGAAATCCCGGCGGGTATTCTCACGGCGGTGATTGGTGCGCCGTATTTTCTTTGGTTGCTGGCACGGTTCAAAGGCTGATGACATGAGTATTCTTCAGGCACGACAGCTCGACATTGGCTACGGTGCAACGCGAATCGTGCAGGGGTTGTCGTTCACACCGCCAGCGGGTCGCGTCACCGCGTTGATCGGCCCCAATGGCTGCGGCAAGTCCACCTTGCTCAAGGCGTTTGCGCGCATCCTTAAACCCACCCAAGGCGAATTGAGCCTTGATGGCCAAGCCTACGCCAGCCTGTCCGCGCGCCAGTTGGCACGGCAAATTGCGTTTTTGCCCCAGGTGCTGCCGGTGCCGGAGGGTGTCAGCGTGCGCCAGTTGGTCGCTTATGGTCGCAGCCCGCACAACTCGCTGTGGGGGCGCCTGAGCGGCAACGATCAAGCCCATGTGAGCCAAGCCATGCAACGCCTGGAACTGGACAGCCTGGCCGACCGCGCGCTGGCGGATTTGTCCGGCGGCCAGCGCCAGCGCGCCTGGCTGGCCATGGTGTTGGCGCAAAATGCGCCGGTGGTGCTGCTTGACGAGCCCACCACCTACCTCGACATCAGCCATCAGGTCGAGCTGCTCGACTTGATGGGCGAACTGGCCGCCGAAGGCAAAACCGTTATCACCGTACTGCATGACATCAACCAGGCCTGCCGCTATGCCGATCATCTGGCGGTGATGCACGGCGGCAAGCTGGTTGCCGATGGCGCGCCTGCCCAGGTGATCAGTGCCGAACTGATGCGCCAGGTGTTCGATGTGCACGTGCAGGTCATGCAGGAGCCGCTGGCCGGTACGCCTATGTGCCTGGTGGAAAAAAGCACCCGTGCCCGTGCCTGATGTGATCGCAAACGCGGCAAGCGGGTTGCCCGCAAATCGCGTTCTGTTCGGCATAAATATTATTTATATGAATAATGTTTTTGCAAGTGATGAAAGTTGAGAATATTAGCTTATTGCCAAATAGCATTATATTTTTGAAATTCATTCCGTTATGTTTGATCGCAACAGCCTACCCCTGACCTCGGATGGTACCCAGCGTGATTCAGATTCTGCGCGCCATAACCGGGTAATGACCCTGCGGCAGAATCGTTGGAACGGAGTTCAACGTATGTTGCCATTTCAAAGCCCTCGCTCGCCCCACACCTAGTTACAGATCGCTTACACCTCCCTGATAACCGTGCACCTCGCGCCGTCCCGACGACGGCGTGACTGCCCGACTTCGCGATCTGGAAAGTTTGGAGTGGCCATGAAGCACGTTTTACAACCCACCACCGCACTGGCGCTGGCCCTGTTGGCCGGCGCCGCACAGGCCCAGGACGACAGCACCCTGTCCACCGTGGTGGTCACCGGCAACCGGGGCGCCGAACAGCGCACCGTCACCAGCAGCCCGGTGCCGATCGATGTGGTCAGCGCCAAGCAACTGCAAAACACCGGCAAGCCCGGCTTGATGGAATCCTTGAGCGCGGTCATCCCGTCGCTGACCCTGCCGGAAAAAACTGGCTGGGATGCCAGCGGCATTGCCCGCGCACCCAACCTGCGCGGGCTGAGCGCCGCCGAAGTGCTGGTGCTGGTCAATGGCAAACGTCGCCACACCAGTGCCACCCTGAACATCAACGGCATCAACACCGGCGCGGCGCCGGCAGATCTCGACTTGATTCCCATCAGCGCCATCGACCATGTGGAAGTGCTGCGCGACGGTGCCGCAGCCCAATACGGTTCGGATGCGATCGCCGGGGTGATCAATGTGATCCTCAAGGCCGACACCAGTGGCACCGCCGTGACCCATATCGGGCAGGGTTACGACGGCAAGAAACAGACCGTGCAACAGAGCCTCAACAAGGGGTTTGAAATCGGCGACGGCGGCATCGTGCAGTTGGCCCTGGATGCACGCAGCCAGAATGACGACAACAAGGCCAGCGCCAACGGCTACACCTATGAGCAAGCCTACAACCAGGCCGGCAGGGCCACCTATGGCGGTTACGGTACGCCCAAGACCAACCTGCTGACCTTGGGCTACAACGCCGAGCTGCCGATCGATGACGGTCTCAGCCTGTATTCCTTCACCACGTACTCACGACGCAACGCCGAGCAGGGGCAGAACTACCGCCTGCCCACCATCACCAACACCATTACGACCGGACCGAACGGCTACCCGGCCGGTTATACGCCGACCTGGTTCATCGACGAGGATGATTTCCAGGCCGCAGTCGGCGGCAAAGGCAGCGTCGGCGGGTGGGACTGGGACGTGTCCACCACCTACGGGCGCAACGAAGCGGAGCAGGGCACCACCCACAACCAGAACCCGTCGCTGGGTGAGTACACGCCAAACAGTTTCACCTCCGGCACCTGGATTTCCACCGAGCTGACCACCAACGTCGACTTCAAGCGCGGCTTCGACGTCGGCCTGCAAAAACCGTTGGACCTGTCCTACGGCTTCGAGCATCGACGCGACACCTATGAGGTGCAGGCCGGTGACTATGCGTCTTATGCCAACGGCGGTTATTGCGTGGCACCGGGCAACTGCGCGTCATCCGGGGCCCAGGTCACCAACGGTATTTCACCGGACGAAGCCACCAGCGCCTCGCGCAACAGCCTGGCCAGCTATGTCGATGTGGGTTTCAACCCGCTGCCGGACTGGTACGTGGGCACCGCCTTGCGTTATGAGCATTACAACGAAGGCGTGGGCGCCACCCGCAGCGGCAAGCTGACCACGCGCTACGATTTCACCCCGCAATTTGCCGTGCGCGCCACGGTCAGCAATGGCTTTCGCGCGCCTTCCCTGGCCAACAACCTGTTCAGTGCGCGCTCCACCACTTATGGCGTGGTCGACGGGGTCTACCAGTCGATCAACTACGGTGTGCTGCCGGTGGGTTCGGCGGCGGCCAAGGCCCTCGGCGCTCAAGAGCTGAAACCCGAGCGCTCGACCAATTTCAGCCTGGGTTTCACCCTCACGCCCACCGACCGTTTGAACTTCACCGCCGACGCCTATGTGATCAACCTGCGCGACCGCATCACCCTGACCGGTACCTTGCTCGGGCCGCAAGTCACCCAGGTGCTGCAGAACAACGGCATTAACTCAACCTCCGGCGGCCAGTACTTCATCAACGGCGCCGACACCCGCACCAAAGGCGTGGATCTGGTCAGCAACTACAACCAGGACATTGGCCAGTACGGCTCTTTGAAGTGGACGGCGGCGTTCAATTGGAACCAGACCCGGATCCTCAACTACAAGGCGTCCACCACCATCCTGGGCACCGCCTATGACCTGATGGATCGCCAGGCGCGCAATCTGATCACCGGCGTCCAGCCCAGCACCAAGCTGATTCTCGGCGGCGACTGGAGCCTCGACCGCTTCAACCTCAACCTGGCCCTGACACGCTATGGCACCTACAAGGAAGTCAACGTCTCCGCCGACCGCAGCCTGGACCGACTCTACAGCGCCAAATGGATCACCGACCTCGACCTTGGCTACAACCTCACCAAAGCCCTGAACATCGCGGTCGGCGCCAAGAACCTGTTCGACCTCTACCCCAAGAAACAAGGCGTGCCGAGCAGCACCATGCTCGCCAGCTACGGCACCTATTCGCCCTACGGTTTTACCGGCGGGTACTACTACACCCGGCTGACTTATGCCTTCTAAGGCCGCTACCCGCGAGGAATAGAACATGCCCATTGTCGCCAAAACCTATGACCTGATCGATGAGGTCACCGACTACCCGGTTCGCCAGCGCCGTGTCTCCACGCCGATCAAGGCACTGCAGGTGGTCCCGGCCCGGCACCCCTGGCGCTGGGCGGGTTCGATCTTCGCCGCGCTGGTGTTGCTCGCCATCGTGCATTCCCTGGCCACCAACCCGCGTTGGGAATGGGCGGTGTTCGGTCAATGGTTCTTCTCGCCGTCGGTGCTGCGCGGCCTCGGCCAGACGCTGTTGCTGACGCTGCTCAGCACGGTGTTCAGCATCATCCTTGGCACTGCGCTGGCCCTGGCGCGGCTGTCCGGCTCGCCGCTGCTGGCGGCATTGGCGTGGGGCTATATCTGGTTTTTCCGCTCGATGCCGGCGCTGTTGGTGCTGATCATCCTGTACAACTTCGCCTACCTGTATGACCACATCGTGCTCGGCGTGCCGTTCACCGCTGTGGTGTTCGCCGAATGGTCGACGGTGGATGTGCTCAGCCAATTCACCGTGGCGGTGCTGGGCTTGAGCCTGATGCAAGCGGCGTATGCGGCGGAGATTATTCGCGGTGGCCTGATCGGCGTCGACGCCGGCCAGCATGAAGCCGCGGCGGCATTGGGGCTGCCGGCCTCGCGCCGGATCTTCCGCATCATCTTGCCCCAGGCCTTGCGCTCGATCCTGCCCTCGGGTTTCAACGAAATCATCGGCCTGGTCAAGGGCACGTCCATCGTCTACGTACTCGCGTTGCCGGAGCTGTTCTACACCGTGCAGGTTATCTACAACCGCACCCAGGCGGTCATTCCGTTGCTGATCGTCGCCACCGTCTGGTACCTGATCATCACCACCGTGCTGACCAGCGCCCAGTACTACGTCGAGCGCTATTTCGCCCGAGGCACTGCGCGCGTGCTGCCGCCGACACCGCTGCAACGCATAGGCCGCTGGCTCAAGGAGAAAACCCATGGGTGAAGCACGTGCCGGGCGCATCCAGATCCAGGGCGTGGGTAAGCGCTTTGGCAACCAGCAGGTGTTGAAAGACATCGACCTGACCATCGACCCGGGCAAGGTCACGGTGATTCTCGGCCCCTCCGGCTCGGGCAAATCCACCTTGCTGCGCACCATCAACCACCTGGAGAAAATCGACAGCGGGCATATCACCATCGACGGTGAATACGTCGGCTACCGCCGCAAGGGCGACCTGCTCTACGAGCTCAAGGAACGCGAGATTCTCAAGCGGCGTATCGACGTCGGTTTCGTGTTCCAGAACTTCAACCTGTTCCCGCACCTCACCGCCTGGCAAAACATCGCCGAAGCGCCGCTGGCGCACAAGCGTTGGCGCAAGGCCGAGGCTCAAGCCAAGGCGTCCGCACTGCTGGCCAAGGTCGGCCTGGCGGACAAGCTCGATGCCTACCCGCGCCAGCTGTCCGGCGGCCAGCAACAACGTGTGGCCATCGCGCGTGCCCTGGCGCTGGACCCCAAGGTGTTGCTGTTCGATGAGCCTACTTCGGCCCTCGACCCGGAGCTGGTGGGCGAGGTGCTCGACGTGATCAAGGGCCTGACCCAATTGGGCGTGACCCTGGTGATCGTCACCCACGAGATCGGGTTTGCCCGCGAGGTAGCCGACCACGTGGTGTTTCTTTGCGACGGCCAACTGATCGAAGAGGGCCCGCCCGAACAGGTTTTTCGCCAACCCCGACATCCCCGCACCGTGGCCTTTCTCGGCAAGGTGCTTTAGTTCAAGGAGTGACTGCTCATGTTCATCAATACCGCCCGTGTGGCTTTGCTGACGCTTGCTGTCAGTGCCGCGCATACGGCTTTCGCCGCCACGCGACCCGTCGACCTCAGCCCTGACCGCGCACGCATTCATGTGCCACGCAACGAGGCGGCCATCGCGCAAATCCCGCCGGGCTTCAAGTTCGCCCAACCGGGCAAATTCACGGTGGCGGTGTCCGGCGTGGCCGGGCCACCGCTGGCACTGCTGGCCAGTGACGACAAGACCACCATCGGCAGCGAGGCCGACACCGCGCAACTGGTGGCCGACAGCCTCGGCCTGCAACTCAACGTGGTGCAGACCAGTTGGGAGGATTGGCCGCTGGGCGTCAGCTCGGGCAAATACGATGCGGTGATCAGTAACGTCACCGTGACCGAGGCGCGCAAGAAGCGCTTTGACTTCGCCACCTATCGCCAGGATGTGCTCGGCTTTTACGTCAAGAGCACCAGCAAAATCACCGAGATCAAACAGGCTTCGGACATTGCCGGGTTGAAGATCATCGTCGGCTCGGGCACCAACCAGGAAAAGGTTCTGCTGGCATGGAACGAGGCCAACGAAAAGGCCGGCATCAAGCCTGCGTTGTTGCAGTACTTCGACGATCAGGCTGCCGCGCAATTGGCGGTGCAGTCGGGGCGCAGCGATGCGCTGTTCGGGCCTAACTCGGTGTACGCCTATTCGGCGGCGATTACAGGCGGCATCAAGCGTGTCGGTACGGTCAACGGTGGTTGGCCATTGAAGGCGGATATCGCGGTGACCACGCGCAAGGACAACGGCCTGGTCCAGCCTATTCATACCGCCCTGGAGGGCGCGATTGCCGGTGGCCAATACGAACAGGTGCTGCAGCGTTGGGGCCTGGAGGTGGAGCGCGTCGACACGTCGCTGATCAACCCGCCGGGCTTGCCGGACTAGGAGAATCGAGATGGGACTGACACGACGTGAAGCGTTGTCGAGCATCGCCGCGGTCGGCGGCGAGAAGGCTGTCAAGGATGCACTGGCGGTATTGGGTTTGGGCCCCTCGTCACATCGGCGGCCGCAACCGCTGAAACTCAAGGACGGTCTGGGGCAAGGCACTCGCGTGCTGGTGTTGGGCGCCGGGATCGCCGGGTTGGTCACCGCCCTGGAGCTGACCCGCGCCGGGTTCAGCGTGCAAGTGCTGGAAGCCCGTGACCGCGTCGGCGGGCGCACCTGGACCCTGCGCCAGGGTGATCGCGTGGACTACAAGGACGGCCGCACGCAAACCGTGGCGTTTGACCCAGGCCTGTATTTCAACGCCGGCCCGGCACGCATCCCCAGCCAGCACCGCACGATTCTCGATTATTGCAGCGAGTTGGCTGTGCCGCTGGAGGTGTTGGTCAATAGCAGCCATGGCGCCCAGGTGCGCCCGGATCTGCAACAGCCGGCGTTCACCGTCGGCCAGGCGATCAACGATGCGCGTGGGCACCTCTCCGGTTTGCTGGCCAACGCCGTGCAGCGCGATGCACTCGATGATGTGTTGAGCGGCGAAGAACGCACGCGCTTGCTGGCCTTCTTGCAGGTCTACGGCGACTTGTCGCAAGAACTTGCCTATGAGGGCAGCCTGCGCGCCGGTCATCTGGATTCGCCTGCACACCCCGGCGCATTGCCCGCCAGCCGCAGCCCGCTGGCGCTGGAGCGCTTGCTGCATCCCGAGCTGTGGGGTGCCTTGCTGCACACCGAATTCCCCGAGTTCTCGGCAACCATGTTCCAACCGGTCGGCGGCATGGACCGCATCACCGACGCCTTCTACCAGCGCGTCAGCGAGCACGTGCAGTTGGGCGCTCAAGTCCGGCAGATCCGTCAGTTGGAAGATGGCGTGGCGGTGACTTACCACGACCAGCACAGCGTTTGCGAACAAGTGGTGCGCGCCGATTATTTGATCTCGACATTACCGCTGCCGCTGCTGGCCAGACTCGACACCGACTTCAGCGAGCCGGTCAAAGCCGCGTTGCTCAGCACCCGCAGCGACCAGGCGACCAAAGTCGCGTGGCAGTCCCCACGCTTCTGGGAGACCGACTACCGCACCTACGGTGGCCTGTCGTGGATAGAGCACCCGGCGCGCCTGCTGTGGTACCCGAGCAATGACCTCAACACCCGCGAAGGTGTGTTGGTGGCCGGTTACGTCACCGGCGAGGGTGCCGACGTGTTTGGCGCGCAAGCGTTCGCCCAGCAATACGCCACCTCCAAGGAGGCCGTTGAACTGCTGCATCCGGGTTACTCACGCTACCTGCGTAACCCGCTGGCGGTGTCCTGGGAACAGATTCCCTACAGCGAAGGCCCCTGGCTGCAACGCGAACACTTTCCGGCCGACGCGAGCCGCCTGCTGGAACAGGCCCATGGCCGTGTGTACTTCGCCGGTGACGGGTTGGTGCAAAGCGGCGTGGGCATCTGGCAGGAATCAGCGGCCAACTCGGCCCGCTTTGTGGTCGCTCAACTGGCTGAGCGGGTTACCCAACAACGACACATTGCGGCCGTGGCCGCGTCTTGAGGAGCAATATCATGAGCGACAGCATTCAACGCACCCGTGTCGGTGATTTCCCGATTTCGCAAACGGTCACTGTGCCGGCTTCCGCCAGTCTGGTCTTTGTCAGTGGCACCTTGCCGGACGTGGCTGACCCGAACGCACCGACCGGCACGCCGGCGGCCTATGGCAATACCGAAGTGCAGACGGTGTCGGTGTTCAACAAGCTGCGCAAGATCCTTCGTGAGCAAGACCTGGACCTGGGCGATATCGTGCAGTTGCGGGTCTTCCTGGTGGGCGCTGAAGAAACCGCCGGCAAGCTCGACTTCACTGGCTTGCAGCGTGGTTATACGCAATTCTTTGGCACGCCCGAGCAGCCGAACAAACCGGCGCGTACCGCGTTGCAAGTGGTGGCGTTGCCATTGCCGGGGGCGTTGGTCGAAGTCGAAGCCATCGCTGCCCGCACCACGTGATCTTGGCGTGAGCCGCTGGGGGGGGCAAGCCCGCTCGCCACCCCATAAACATCATGGGGTGGCAGGGGGCTGGGCACCCTTGCCGGGCAGTGGCCAGATGTGTTCGCGGTCTGTTTCCCCGAGCCACACCATGCCGTGCATAAAGGTATCGCGCTCCTGGGGTGTGGTGAGGGGGAAACTGGCGTAGTGCGTGTGCGCCATGACCCGCAGTTCTTCGGCCCATGCCTGCTTTTCCTGCTCACTGTCGAGGTTGCAGCCCTCAAGGACATCAGCCGGCATGAAGGTGCTCAGCTCCATGGGCAGCGCATCGCGGGTGCCCAGGCGTGCGTTGAGGGTGGACGTGCAGATTTCTACGGTCAGCCCGGTGATCCCCTTGGCCAGGAGCTTTTTCAGCGGCTTGATCTTGTGGTTGGCGGCGAAGTTCGTCGACTTGAGCAGGGTGTTGTAGTGCGGCTTGAAGTGGTTGATCAGCGCGGCCTCCGCCAGCGTGACCACCTCATCGCGGTTCAAACGCACATTGCGCAGACGTTCGAAATGCGCCGTTTCGTCCTGATCGCTGGCAATCGGTTCGGCATTCAGGTCACCGCCATTGCTGATCATCGTCCGGCCGTGCTCAAACCGATAGAGCAAAATTGAAACCTCCAGCTCCGGGCTGTTGGTCGAGGTTTCAGCGAGGATGCGTTGCAGGGTGGTGTGGTTCAACAGCCGGTCCACCGCCGTGCGTGTATGCACCTTGCCGATGCCCTGGCCGACATACAGCACGTTCATGTCCCGATGGTCCGCCTCCAGGGCGCTCATCGCGTTCGCCACCACGATATGCGCGGCAGTGGTCATTTGCCGTGAGGTCGACAGAATGATCAGGTGCGTACCGTTCGGCGCCACGAGAACCTGTTCGATCTCATCCTGATCATCCGGCCCGATCCGCGGGATGTCGTATCGGAAGGGCACGGATTGCACGCCTTGCTCGTCCATCACGATAAAACTGCCATAGGCTGCTCGACCGAGCAGTTGCAGGTTGTGAGGGTTGATCAGCACCCGCCGCCGGGCGGTGATCAGGTAGATATTGCTGCCGGCAATCGCTGCCCGAAAATGCGCGTCGTCCTTGGCGCGGTAGAGGTCGGCGGGCGTCAGTACCGAGGGTGGGCTTGAGTAAAGGTGGATGGCGCCTTCGGCAGAAAACTGGCGAATGATCGAGTCCATATGGGTCATTTTTTCTTCCTTGCGGGGCTGTGCTCAGTGGCAGCGTCGCGCGGCAGTTTGCCAAAGTTGCGACGTCATGGGCACTGACTGATTGGATAGGTCGTCAGCGTTTGCTCCTGGGCGTGTGCCGATGAATGTGTTGAGGGCTTACCGCCCTTTCCAGCGGCCCTGTTTGTTCAGGGTGAGGATGATACCTTCGCGCTTTTGGCGGATTTCTACCATCTTGTGGCGCAGTTCGCGGCAGCGGTGGCTGTTGAGGATCAGTAGGCCGATCAGAGGGCTAAGCAGAGACATGGCGTATAGAAAAAACGGGGGGCGGTACGCTATCGCGG
Source organism: Pseudomonas fluorescens (assembly GCF_900215245.1). Classification (GTDB taxonomy): domain Bacteria; phylum Pseudomonadota; class Gammaproteobacteria; order Pseudomonadales; family Pseudomonadaceae; genus Aquipseudomonas; species Aquipseudomonas fluorescens. The sequence goes on along the minus strand of NZ_LT907842.1, from coordinate 6,467,462 downwards.
GCAGCGATATCAGTAAGCAGGTGACGTAGATGCCGACACTGACCCATACCAAGTGGATTCGACCATAGGTGATCTGAGCCTTGGAAAAGAACAGGACAAGGCTTGTTGCAACGCTGCCGAAAAAAAAGAGTCTGACTGCACGTTCTTCCGGCAGGCTCGAGAGAAATGTCACCAACAATAGGAGGGCAGTCATCGCAATCGTAAAACAGCCGGCAAGTAGATCGGCTCCAATTACTAGTGCATAGCGTCTCCTGAACTCCCGTGGATTTTCAAAGTAGCAGTAGGCGTAGGCGCGCTCCTCGGACGTCAGTGCTTTCCATGTTTGATCCTTTGCGGATTTGCCAAGGTCTTTTACCGTTTTGCGCTTGCTCACGGAGTGACTTCCTCGTAGAGACCAATAGCCCATGTCTTTATTTTTTCTGGCATCGAGCTGCTGGCGAAACCCAGGGTTGCAGCCACGGCATCTCTTATGTGATTGGCGGTGGAAAGTTGCATTTCTGTCGCACTTAATCCGCAAGCGAAACTGGTGGTGCGCAAGGCGGGAGGCGCGAGCCCGGTGGAGTATCTGGTGATTAGCCTGAAGGAAGTCATGGTGGTGTCCTACAGTACCAGCGCTGAAAACGGCGCCGATGTCCTGCAAGACAGTGTTGCCCTGAACTTCGCCACCGTCGACGTCAGTTACCAGCCGCAGAAAGCCGACGGAGGCAAGGACGGCGGGCCGGTAAAGTTTGGCTGGAATATCCGCCAGAACGTGAAGGCCTGAGGCCTCATCGACCGGTGTCGAGAAGGCGGGCGTATCGGCTGCACCTTAGCCTGAACGGCGCGCCCGCATTGAGCGCCCTGTACGTCAGGTGGAGGGTGCAGATGTCCGCGCCCTCAAGGCGTACACACCAGTGCCTGACGCTCATAGTTCAACGCTTTGTTCTGCGGCGGTAACGCATAGGTTGCGTTGCATTGCTGCTCGCCCCACTTGATGATCAACGTGCCCTGATCCTGTTCCACCAATGCCAGCGCATTCCCGTTCGGATCCGCGATCGCCAGTTGCTTGCCATTGGCGTCCTCCAGCGAAGCCCCGAACGACAGCGGTTTATGCTGTGCGTCGTACAACTCAAACAACACGCGGCGTCCGGTACTGCCACTGTAACGCGCCACCACGACGGCGCCACGGCGCGGTACCAGTTGCTGGGTGGCATTGGTGATTTCCACATCGCCGCCCAGGTCGCGGGTGTCGAGGCTGATCCAGTTGACCCGATAAGGTTGGGCCGTGGGGATTACCGCATAGCCGTTGTAGCCGGTTTCGACGCCGCTGTAGCTGCTGATCTTCGCCCCGGCGATGCCCGGCACCTCGGCCAGTGCGAAGGTCTCACTGACGGTTTGTCCCAGGTTGATGCCGCCCGCATGGGCCACCACGGAACCCGCAAGGTTGAGGTTCTGCGCGTTGTAGCCCTGGCCCTGGCTGTAGCCGACGCTGACATCCGCCACCGAGGTGCGGCTGTTGATATTCACCGAACCGGAGTCACCGCTGGTGTCGCTGTGGCCCGCCTGCACCGAATAGAACGTGTCGCTGGTATCGGCGACGTAGCCGTTGAGACCCGCCTGCGTCGTGGTGTCGCCATGCTGATGGCTGGTGGTGACAAACGCTCGGGGGGCGCGGGCCTGGCTGCCCAGCGGGAACGAGACGGACAGGTTCACCTGCGTGTCGCTGCTGGGCTCGCCCAAGGTGACGATTTGCTTGGTGCGCGTCACGCCAACGTTGTAGCTCATGTCGCCCCAGTTGCCGGTGTAGCCGGCGGATAAACTCTGCGACCCGCCGCGGTTCCAGTAACGCTGGTCGCTGGCATTCACATACAGGCTGCCGAGCGCATTGTTGCGTCCCAGGCTCTGGTTGATGGTCAGGTCGGTCCGGGTTTTCGAATGCCCGGTCCGCACGCGCACGTCTTCGCTCATGTCTTCCACATGGTCGGTGAGCGTGCGGTAACCCTCGGTGGAGTAGCGGTAGGCGGCCAGGGTGAAGTTGGTGTCGGTGCCGGCAAAGGTCTTGGCGTACAACGCACGCACGCTGCTGCCCTGGGTGGTTTGCCCGCGGGCTTTGCTGGACGAGTGGGTGGTATCCAGGGAAAAAGCGCCGAACGCGGTGTTCTTGCCGGCGCCGATCGACAGCGCGCTGTAGTCGTCACTGGCTTGCAGGCCGACGATACCGCTGAGGTTGCTGGTCAAGCCGTACGCCAGGGTGCTGCTGATGAACGTCGGGCTCGCCAGGCCATCGGCGTTGCTTTTGAAGGTACCCGCCGAGACGCTGTATTTGATCTGGCCTTCACGCACCATGATCGGCAAGCTGGAAAATGCCTGCATCGTCACACGCCGGCTGCCGTCGGCTTCGATCACGGTGATTTGCAAGTCGCCGTTGGAGCCGCTGGGGTAAATGTCGTTGATCTCGAACGGGCCGGGCGCAACGTTGGCGGTGTAGAGGATGTAGTCGTTCTGGCGAATCTCTACGGTCGCGTTGGTCTGCGCCACACCACGGATCACCGGTGCATAGCCGCGTTCGCTGTCGGCCCGCATGCCGTCATCGGAGGCGAGTTTCAGGCCGCGATAACGCACGCTGTCGAACAAGTCGGTGTCGGAGAAGATCTCACCGGCGCTGAACTGGCCCTTGATCGCGGTCACGTCATGCTGCACGTAGGTGCGGTTGCTGGTGAAGGTGTTCGAACGCCCGGTGCCGTTGCTCATGTTCGATTCGTTGCGCAAGCGCCAGGCACCCAGGTTGATGCCGTTGCGCAAGCCGAGGTTATTGGCGATGCGGGTTTTATAGTCACCGGCCGTGCGGCTGCTGTTGAGCTGGTAGTTGATGAAGGCGGCGGGAACGCCGTCGTCCCACAACTGCGGGTCTACATAACCGCGCAGGCCGCGCTGCATGGCCACTTGCGGAATGCTGGCGAGCAGGCGCAGGCGGCTGCTGTCGTAGCGCACGCTGGCGTCTTCAATCAACTCGGCGAGGGCGTAGCAGGCTTGTGGCTGCTGCGGGTCGAGTTTGCCTTCGGCCTGCAAACGGGTCATGTCGATACCCAACTGCTTGAGCAGGTCGAGGGTGAGGCAGGCCTCGACGCGAGCGTTTTTCGGGTTGCGCTTGAAGTCGATATCGCGCCGGCCCACCAGTACTTCGTTGCTGTACAGATCAACCCGGTAATTACCCGGCAGTACGCTGTTGGCCGAGAGCAATTGCTGCAAGTCGACCGGCGACTGCGAGCCTTGCAGGAAGGTGGTGTTGAAGGTTTCCGCAGCCTCATCGGCCATGGCCCACACGGGCAAACTGGCGGCGATCGCGAGCGACAGCGTCTTCAACTTCAGTGCGCCCCGTGCGGGCCTGTTGCTGGAAAGAAAAGACATGCGAAGACCTGTGACATCCCTGATTGGCGAACAGCCGGGCACGCAAACACGCACGCGAAGTGAGCCTGTGGGTTAGAGAAAAGGCTTAGGGTTTGAGGCGCGCTTCAGTAGCGTGCGAGGCAACGCCTGACACAGCGGCGGTGTAGTGGTTCTGCGCGCCATAGTCATTGATGCTGGAAAACGACAACTGCACTGCGCCGCTGGCGATTGGCGCACTGAGCGGGAACTGTTTTTCCTCGCCGGGCGCAATCATGGTGGAGTCGCTGGCCAGTTGCGCCTGCACTTTGATGTCCGCCATGGACACGTGGTACAGCGTCGGGTTTTTCACCTGCAACAGCGTCTGGCTGCCGTGTTTGGCCAGCGTCCATTCGAGCTGTGCAGGTGCTTGCAGCGCGCTGCCGGTGAGGCCGGCAGGGCGGTAAAAAATCTTGATGCGTTGGCGGATCGCCAACTGCAAGGTGTTCTCGGTTTCGCTGGCCTTGGGGATTTCCTGCACGTTGAGCCACACCACCGACTCACGGTCCGTGGGCATGCCTTTGCCTTCGTACAGAATGCGCAGCAGTTGTTGTTCCTTGGCGAATACCCGCGCCAGTGGCGGGGTGACGGCAAACGGCGCACGGCTGCCGCTGGCGTCGTTCATGTCGACCCAGGATTGAATCAACACATCCTGGTTACCGTTGCGCACGGTGATGTTGGCTTCCTTGTGGTCGCCATCGAATACGATACGGGTGGCATTCAGTGAAATGCTGGCGGCGGCCTGGGTAGCCATAAGCATGCCCAGCAGCCCCAGGCATGCGGCGATAGAACGAGGCAGCATGAGGGTTATCCGGTGTAGTCAAGAAAAATGGCGAGGCCGCAGGGCCTCGCACGTTCGGTGCGCGGGGCGCCGAGTTATTCGTATTGCAGGATGAACGGCAGGGTTGCGTCACCGCGACCGGCCGTGGAGGCGTTGGTTGCAGCGGTAGTGACGTAGGCGGCTGCGAAGCTCAGGGTGGCGTCGCCGCCTGCAGTGCCGGCGCCGTGCATGGTGCTTTCAATGCGCGCGGTGCTTGGCGAGCTGAGGTCGATCAGGCCGCCTTTGCTGTCGAGCAGGGCGATACCGACGTTTTGTGCAGTCGCCGAACCTGGGTTCAGGGCCAGTACTTTTTTGCCGGTGACCAGGCCCGAACCGCCGTTGTTGGCGTCGAAGATCATCGCGACTTTGGTGCCCTGGTTGCAGTTGACGTTCAGGTTGAAGTCTTTGGCGGTGACGCGACCGGCAGTTGGGTTTTCCGCGGTGCCCATGTCTTTGATCGACACGTTGCCCATGTCCACCGAAATGGTACGGTCGGAGTTCGCGCCGTCAACCGAGCACGCGTCGTTGTTGATCACGCCGGTGAAAGTGATTTTACCGCTGCCGCCCAGGGTTGGCGTCGGTGCAGGATCAGCGGCAAAAGCGCTGCCGGAAGCGGCGATAATGGCCGAGGCGATAACAGCCAGGGAAAACTTCTTCATGGTGATGTCCGTTAGTGTTAGTTGGAAAATGCTGTTGTTGAACTGCGAGGAAAGAGTAAGCGGCGAGGCGGCGGGCGCGAATAAGACGATTCTTATAAGCGTGGAGGCGGGCAGGTTAGTTACGCTTTTGAAGGGGCGGGAAGCCAGCAAATAAAGGGCGAAGCCATTATCCAGGAATGGCTTGCAAGTAAGTGGTTAGTTGAAAATGTTACGCGCCAGGCAATACGCAAGAAGGTCCTGGTCGCTGCTCACTTCAAGTTTGCGCATGGCCGATATTTTTTGTGCGCTGATGGTTTTGGAACTTCGGTTCTGGCTGCGCGCAATATCACTCACGCTCATGCCGGAAATAAATAAGCGCAGGATCTCGAACTCTTTGGGCGACAAGCTGGTGAAGCGCTCGTCGATCGCCGTCAGGGTCTCGATCACTGACGTCTTGGGCGGTTCCAGGCTGCGATAGGCGCTCTGCTGTGCAATCGCCTTGAGCGCCAATTGAATCTCGGTGTGCAACTGGCTTTTCTGAATGATGCCGACCACGCCCAGCTCCTGCAGGCGCGTGAGTATCAGGTGGTTGGAAATCATCGTCAGGATCAGGATCTGTACCTGTGGGAAATGCCGTTTGAGGTATTCCACCAGCTTCAGGCCATCGCCGTACGGCGAGTCGCCCGGCATGTTGTAATCGGTGATCACAATGTCGGCGCCCTGGCGCTGCAACAGCTCGATCAGGCCGGCCGAGCACACGGCTTCGCCGACCACTTGAAAGCGCGTGTCGCGCTCCACCAGTTCGCGAACGCCAAGCAACACGATCGGGTGATCGTCCGCGATTACCACGTTGAATTTTTTCATAAAGGGCCGTCCGTAGTGCCAGTTCAAGTAAGTGAAGTGTGCCCGGGCTGGAGAGACTCCAGAACGGCCGACAGACGCTGCATCACAGTCTTCACCTTGAGCTCAAGCGGGGTGTCGAGGCTGCCGCGGTTAAGCGCGCTTTCCAATTCGATGCAGGCCTGGGCCAGGCTCAGCGCCTGCACTGCGCCGAGGGCACCGGCGGTCGAATGCAGCAACTGGCCGAGGCCATGGGCATCACGCTGCGCCAGCGCCACGCCGATGCGCTGCAAGTCATGCTGCACGCTACTGATGAACAGCGGGCGCATCTTGTCCGACAGCTGCACGCTGTCGTCGAATACCGCCGTGACAGGCGCGAGCGGCGGCTTGACCTTGCACAGCTTGACCAACTGGCCGCGCAGGGTTTGCAGGCTCAAGGGTTTGACGATCCAGGCGTTCATGCCCACTGCCAGGCAACGCACGCCTTCCTCGCGCATCGCATTGGCGGTCACGCCGATAATCGGCAATTGCGGGTCATGCTCGCGCAAGGTCCTGGCCAGTTCATAGCCGTTCATCAGCGGCATATTCACGTCGGTCAGCACCAGGTCGAAGGCCTGCGGTTGCCACAGTTGCAGCGCCTGTTCGCCGTTGGCGGCCAGGCTCACCGAGCAACCGAGCGCTTCCAGCTGTTCCTTGATGATCGCCTGGTTGACCGGGTTGTCCTCGGCCACCAGGATGCGCAGCCCCAACTGCCCGGCGCTTTGTGGTCGCGCTGCCGCAGGTTGCTCATGCTTGCCGTGCTGCGCCAGTGAGACGGTGGCGGCGATGCTGCGTATGTCGTGCATATCCACCACCCAGCCTTGCGCCGTATGCAGCGGCGGGCTGTGTGCACCCGGCAGGCAGAGCACACGTTGACCGGCCCAGGGTTTGGCGGACTCGTTGGGCAACAGGTCCACCAGCACCGCCTGGCGGCTGTCCTTTTCGGGGCTGGTCGCCGCCAGGGCGGCCGCAATGCCCAGGCGGTTGAGCCAGTCACTCATCGACTGCGCCAATTCGCGCACCGGTGCCTGTACATACACCGGCGTCGCGCTGGGTTCGATCTGCGGCAGGTTGGTCAGCGTGCCGCAACACCGTGGCAGGCGCATTTTCAGGGTAAAGCTGCTGCCCAGGCCGGGCTCGCTGACCACGCGGATTTCTCCGTCCATCATCTGCGCCAACCAGCGGCAAATCGGCAGGCCCAGCCCGGCGCCGCCTTCGCTCGCGGTGTCCGGTGCCTGGTAAAAAAGATCGAACAGCTTGGCTTGCTGCGCCTCGGGAATGCCGACGCCGGAGTCGGTGACTTGCCATTCCAGCTCAACGTTGTCGGCATCCAGCGCCATGACCCTGACGCGGATCACCACGCGTCCGACATCGGTGAACTTGATGGCGTTGCTCACCAGGTTATTGAGGATCTGGCGGATGCGCATCGGGTCACCCATCACGCAGTCCGGCAACTGCGCGTCGATGCAACTGTACAGTTGCAAACCCTTGCGCTGGGCGGAGGCCGTGTAAGTGTGGAGAGTGTCTTCGAGCAGGTCCAGCGGGCAGAAATCCACGGCTTCTATCGCCATTTGCCCGGACTCGATTTTCGACACGTCCAGCACATCGCTGATCAGCTGAAACAGCGTGCCCGACGAACGCTGGATGGTGTGCAGGTAGGTTTTCTGGTGCGCGTCCAGGTCCGTGAGGCCGAGCAATTCCAGGGTGCCAAGCACGCCATACAGCGGTGTGCGGATTTCATGGCTCATGGTCGCCAGGAACAGCGTCTTGGCCTTGTTGGCCGCATCAGCGGCGTGGCGCGCTTCTTCCAACGCCTGGGCGTCTTCGATATGCAGGGTGATGTCGTTGAACGCATACAGGCGCACGTTCTCGGCCTGATAGCGGGTCGACACAAAGCCGATTTGCAGGTGCCGGCCTTCGATTTCCAGGTGCGTCTCGCCACTCTCGGCGCTGTCGTGGGTACCGGCCATGGCCGCCACCAGGCGTGCGCTGCCCGGCCACTGTTGCGCGCGCTGGTTTTCGATCAGCACTTTGCCGTCGCTGCGCCGCACCACGCACAGGCCGGTGGGCGCGGTGTCGATGATCACGCGGCTGAACGCGACACTTTCGGCTATGTGTTCGTGGGCCAGGCGCGCTGGGGTGATGACCTGGCGCCGGTACCAGCGGCTGCCGGCCCAGCCCAGGGCAATCAGGCTGCCGAAGAGCAGGGCCAGGGTACTCAGCGGCCACAACGCGGAGTGGAAGAAGTGCGAGTAGTTCAGGCCATACACCGCGCTCCACGGCTGCTGACCCGCTTGGGTTATCTTGAATTCGAAGCCATTGGCGGTGATGTGCATGCCATCGCTGAGTGGCGCTTCGGTTTCTGGCCCGATCAACCGCGTGCCGTCGGGGGCAATCAGGGTGAAGCGATCAAACGCCGAGTGGTCGAGGGCGCGCTGCACATCGTCGGCCAGGGCCAGGTCGAGCAAGGTGCCGATCACCACCTGGCCCTGGCCATCCAGAGGCAGGCCGATGTACGCCAGCAAGTGTTCGGACTCGGGACCGGCCTGCCAATACACGCGATCCTGCTCCAGCGGTTGCGGCGTTTGCTCCAGGGTGTTTTGCACGGCGTTGACCACCGCCACCAGGTTGCCGGTTTCCTCGGTGCTTTCCCGACGCTGGTAGCCCACGGAGGGAACGGTGATGGTGTAGTTCGCCTGGCGGTTGAGCAAAAAGGTTTGCGGCGCCTCGTACGGTGACGAGGACCAGAAGGCGCTGTAGTAGCTGGTCAGGTGCGCGCCCAGGGCAAAAATCTGCGGCCTGGCGGCGGCGCTGACTTGCTGCTCATCGAACTTGGCGCTGAATGGCACTGAAAACGAATACTTCTGGCCTTCATAGAGCGTACGGCGGTTGTCGACCATGCGGCTTTTCAGGCTGACCTGAACGTTGGTGGCACGCAGCAGTTCGGCCTGGATGCCTGGATGCGTCAGGCTCCTGAGGTACGACTCTTGCTCCTGCAGGTTTTCCATCAGCCGCGCGAAGTGAAAAAGCGTTGCGCCGTAACGGGTTTCGATCCCTCGTTGCAGTGACCAGTAATTGGTGAGGACCAACAGCAACGCGATCCCGATCAGCACCATCAGGCCTTTGTTCAGGCGCAACGAGCTGCGGGTAAAGGCTTCGAGGATCGCGTTGTTGTGCTTCATCAGAGGTTTCCGCAGGCGCAGGATAAATCGGCACTGGATGGAGCTTACTCCTTACTATGGAACAGATAATCCATGGCCACCAGCTAGTGAGATGTCGCGGGGCCATCATTGTTCAGTAATTGCTGAAATTGGTCCGAAGAGACCGCATGGGAAATCAGGAAACCCTGTACTTGATTGCAGTCGATTTTGCGCAGCAGGGCTAATTGCTGAGGGGTCTCGACGCCTTCGGCGACCACGGTGAGCCCGAGTTTGCGGCCCAGCGCGATGATGCTCGCCAACGCCTGGGCAATGCCTTCGTTGTCGTGACTGCCCTGGACCAGCGCCTGGTCGATCTTGAGTTCGGTAAACGGCGTCGACACCAGGTTCAGGTACGAGCTGTAGCCTTTGCCAAAATCATCCTGGGACAGGCCGAAGCCCTTGATGCGCAGACGGCAGGCACCGGCATAGAAATTACTGATGTCCTGCGGCACCGAGCACTCCATCAATTCGAAACAGATCATCCCCGGGATGCCATCGTGGTGCAGCACGAACTCCAATAAACGGTCAGCCAGGTCGTGACTGTTGAGCAGGTGAGTGGGCAAGTTGATGGAGACCGGAATTTCATAGCCGCGCTGGCGCCAATGCTCTTGAGCGTGGATGGCTTGTTTAAGCACCAGCCACAACAGCCGTTCCTCCAGTTCAAATGCCTTGATCGCCGGCAGGAATGCGGCAGGCAGCATCACGCCTTGCTCCGGGTGCATCCAGCGCACCAGGGCTTCGGCAGCGACAATACGGCCGTTGGCCAAGGATTTTTTCGGTTGGAACCAAGCCTGGAACTGGCCGCTGCTCATGGCCTGAACCAGCGTGTGACGGTCGATGTCCATGTGTTCGGGCAATTCGGGGGAGGGCTTGCGTACCTTGTTCCTGAGCTGTTCCACCAGGCTGCGCAAGGCATCGGCGGCAACCGGTTTGGAGATCAGCCCGATCACTTCCACGTCGAGGTTTTTCGCCACCAGGCTGGCCGCCATCAACATGCGCCGCGACGCCGCACTCATGATCGCCAGCGCCGGTTTGCAGCGCAGGCTGGCCAGGCACTGAATAAACTGCACGCCGTCCATGCCGGGCATCAGCAGGTCGGTCAGAACCAGGTCGAAGTCGCGCTGGCGCAGTCGCTCCAGCGCCTCTTTGCCGTCCTCGGCGGTCTCGAGCATGAAATCCCCCAACTCACTGAGCAAGTGCTGCAGGTAGATGTGCTGCAGGGGATGGTCCTCAACAATCAAAATACTAAGGGGCTTCATGAGTGTTCCGTGCATAAGGCGCCAGGGAGTTGAATAGAGCCCGCAACGCAAAGGGTTTGACCAGACAGTGGTTCATGCCGGCGGCCAGGCACAGGTCGGCCTCGCCGCGCATGGCGTTGGCGGTGGCCCCGATAATCGGCAACGGTGAGCCCAGGCGGCGCAGTTCGCGCGCCAGTTCATAGCCGTTGATGTGGGGCATGTTCACATCGGTCAACACCACGTCGAAGTTGCCGGCGGTGTACAGCTGCAACGCTTCCTGACCATCGGCCGCCAGCTCCACGGTGCAGCCGAGTTCTTCGAGTTGGTCACGCAATATCAACTGGTTGATGATGTTGTCTTCGGCCACCAGCAGGTGCAGGTTGAGTTTGTTCAGGTCGCGCTGGCGCGTTTGTTCATCGGCACGCGCCACCCACAGCCCTTGTGCCTGGCTCACGGCCTGGTGAATCGCACCCAGATGGTTGAGGTTGACGTGCCAGGCGCCGGCTTCGGCTTCCACGGCGGTAGAGGCGTTGCTGCTCACGTGTATCACCGGCCCCGGCCACTCCGGCACCAGCAACGGGTCGACGCTGCCGGGATGCACTTGCAGCAGCAGATGGTTGTCCGGCAGCGTCGGCAGACCGGTCTGGGCCCGCGCGCCCCAGCGGCGCAACCAGCCGCTGACGGAGTTCGCCAACTCCGGGATCGGCGAGGCCACGTAGATGGTCTCGGCCAGCAACGCGGGCATCGGCGTGGTGGGCGCTTCCTCCAGCGGCAGGATCAGGCTGAAGCTGCTGCCCAGGCCGAGTTCGCTGACCATACGGATATTGCCGTTCATCAATTCCGTCAGGCGCTGGCAGATCGGCAGGCCCAGGCCGGTGCCGGCGACCACGTTGGTGTTGCCTTCACTCTGGTAAAACGGTTCGAAAATCATCGCCTGGTCTTCCTGGGCGATGCCTTTGCCGGTGTCTGAAACCTGCCACAGCAGGCTGGAGCGTTCGCCATCGCGGCCCAGCACTTTGACCCGCAGCACCACGCGCCCGTAGTCGGTGAATTTCACCGCGTTGTTGAGCAGGTTGTTGAGAATCTGGCGGATGCGTGTCACGTCGCCGATCAGCCGTTCCGGCAACTTCGGGTCGAAGCAGGCATACAGTTGCAGGCCCTTGCCTTGGGCGGCTGCGGCATAGCCCTGGATAATTTCGTGGACCAGGTCCAGCGGTGAGAATTCGCTCAACTCCAGGGCCAGTTGCCCGGCCTCGATCTTCGACACATCCAGCACATCGCAGATCAATTGCAGCAGGGTCGACGACGAGCCCTCGATGGCGTGCAGGTAGTCTTTCTGTTGGCTATCGAGTTGGGTGCGCGCCAGCAGTTCCAGGGTGCCCAACACGCCATACAGCGGCGTGCGGATTTCATGGCTCATGGTTGCCAGGAACAACGTCTTTGCGGCGTTGGCGGCATCTGCCGAATGCCGCGCTTCTTCAAGCGCCGCCTCGACCTGCTTGCGCGCGCTGATGTCGCTGAACGCGCAAAACAGCACGTCCTCGCCTTTATAGCGGGTCGGTGCGCTGCTCAGGTACAGGTGGCGGCCGTCGATGGTTTCAAAGTAGTCACTGCGTTCGGACGGGCCGTTGGCAAAGGCTTGCTCGATCCAGCCGGCGCGCAATGCTTCGCGCTCCGGGCCGTTGCCCAACCACTGCTGGGCCAGGGTGTTTTCCAGCACCACCTGGCCGTCGGTGCGGCGCAGCACACAGAGCGCGACGGGCGCGGTCTGGATCACATCACGGCCAAATGCTTCGCTTTCGATCAGTGCCTGGATGCGATGGATCGAGGGAATAATGAAACGCTGGTCGACCCGGCGCATCACCAACCAGATCAGCATCAGGCTGAACAGGCAGAACAGCAGCGAACCGAGCAGCTGTTTCCATAAGCCGGTGACCACTGCGCGCAGGTCGATGGAGTACATCAGTTGCCACTCCGAAGACTTCAAGTGCTTGCGGATCACCAGGTGGTCGGGCAAGAGGCCGCTGCCGACAAAACCGAAGAAGCTCTCTTCGTCGGGTTTCAGGTGTTGCCGGCTCAGTTTCGTATCAGGGCTGTTGGTGAAGACCAGCATGCCTTGGGAGTTGAGCATCATGAACGCCCCGGCGCTCTGGTCGCTGAGAGTCAAGGACACCTCACGGCTCTCCATTTCCAGGCCGAGCCAGCCGGAATTGGCATCACGGTCGTCCAGGCGAATGAAGATGTACAGGTGCGAGTGGTGTTCGGTGTTGTCGCTCAGCCATAGCTCGTTGAGCGTGGCCGGGTCGCTGTGTTGCAGGGCCTTGAGGCGGTTGAGCATGCACTTGGAAATCGGCAATACCTGTGCAGTCGCGTCGTACAGCCGCGTCACCTGCGGGCTGGGGTCGGGGCTCACATAGAGCAGGTTCAGTTGCTTGGCCTTGAGGTAGTCACGCATGCGTGCGGTCAGCCAGATGCTCCATTGGTTGCCGGGTGAATTACCCAGCTCCAGGTGTTGTTCTTCCGGCGAGGACGGGTAAAGCCGCGACTGCTTGCGCACCGCCGACAGGCTCAGGCTTTCGAGCAGGGCCTGGCGATTGGTGAAAAAGGTATGGGCTTCGGCGATGGCGCTGCTCATGTAGCCGCGGCGCTGGGAAATGTCGTTATTGAAGGTCGAGAGCAGAAAGGTATAGACCCCGCTCAGGATGCCGACGAGCAGCACGGTCGCAAAAATACGAAGCAGCCTTCTGGCTGCTTCGGGTCGGGAGAGGACGGGGTTGATCTGGAGCAGATAACTTTTCAATCGCATCGGCAGACTTTAAGCGCGGGCCGTTGCGCCTGGCATAAGACGATCCTTAAAAATCATCTACTTGTAGTACATATCCACCACCACGGCGGCGTCGAACGCGCCGGGTTTTGGCAGGGTGCGCCATTTCAGGTCGGCGCGGAATTCATCGTGGCTCTGGCCCAGGCCCATCAGTTGCTGCAGGGTGAACCAATCGTTGAACGGCAATGGCTGGTCGCTTTCGGCGCGGGACAAGGAGATGCCCACCGAATTGTTGTTGTCCGGCACCAGCAACCCGTTGATTACGCTGCCGCCTCCCGAGGTGCTGGCGAAGCGGGCGCTGACGGTGTAGGGCGTGTCGCAGCCCTTGCGCAGGTTCAGACTGAAGTTCGCGCTGCTGGCGACTTCACCGATTGAAGCCTTGCGCGACGGTGTGGGGAATTTCACCACGTTAGGGGTGATGGTCAGTTCGGGGGTGCAAGGCACGAAGCGGATGCCGTTCATGCCGGTGACCACGTAGTTGAAGTTGCTGTTGGGCCTTGAGTTGAGCCCGCGCACGCCGTCCAGTTGGAAGACGCGGTACGAGGTCAATGTACTGGCTTGGCCACTCGGTGGCGTGGGGTCGTACTTCTCGATGAAGACACTGAAGTTGAGGGTAAAGCGCGCCTTGTCCCAACCGATGCAGTTGGAGGTGCAGCCCCGGTCGGAAAAGAACCCGGTGCCGACCTTGCCAGTGCTTTGGGTAATCGGCTGGTTGTTGTAGCGGATACCCACGCGAATGCCCGTGCCGATGCTCACGCCGGCCGGGTTGACGTAGAAATACACCTCTTCGCGGCCGACGTTGTAGTCGTCCTTGCAGATCACATTGGTCGAGCGTGGGCCCGACTCCCAGATAATGCTGCCGTTGGGGGCGTCGGCGGCGACGGCCAGCGCGGTGCCCAACGCTTCCTGGGTGATGATCGAGCCGGTGCCGTCCTCACGGCACGCCAGCGCATGGCTGGTGGCGGGCAGGGCCGCGCAGACCCACAGCAGTATTGGTAAGCAGCGTTTGGTCAGTGACATAGGTGTAAATACCCCGCGATCTATCACTTGAGCGCCGCGCTATGGCGGGCCTGCAAGCCGATATCGGTGATTTCGGTGAAATGGAGGGTGGTGCCCTTGGGCAAGGCGCTCGGTGCCGTCAGGGTTTTGCTCTCTTGAGGTTTGAGCAGCAGGTAATCGCTGAGCGTCACGCTGTCGGTCTGTACGTTCACCAGCGACAGGTGAAACGCGCTGGGGTTGCGGACCGTGAGGGTGTGCCCGTCAGTGCTGCTCCAGACCAACTGCTGCACCGCCTCGGCCGAGCCGCCCTTGAGTGCGGGCGGCCGATAGAACAGCTTGAGCCGTTGGCGTATCGCAAACTGCACGCTGTCAGGGTCTTCCGGCTTGAGCGGAATCTCCATGATGTTGAGCCAGAACAGCGATTCGCGATCGGTGGGCAAGCCTTCGCCGGCATACAGGATGCGCAGTGGGTGATGCTCCCCCGCGCCCAGTTGCACCAGAGGCTCGGTGGCGGCAAACGGCACCGCGCCGCTTGAGTCGTCATCGCCGGTGATCCAGGTTTGCACCACCACCTCGCGCGATGCCTGGTTGATCACGTTGATGCTGGCGGCCTTGTCCTGGCCGAAATAGATCAAGCGCGTGCCTTCGATTTTCAGTGCCGCGCTGGCGGGCGGCGGCGCGAGAACCAGCAGCCCGCAGGCGATCAGCACCATTCTGAGTAAAAACATGAGCACAGACGAATTCCATGGCAGCGTGAGAGGACGCAGGCCATGGTAGGGGCGAGGTGATGCGAGGGCTTTCAGGCGATTCTTAAAAGTGGACCGGTGCGCCCGGTGACCGTTTCAGAATCGCCTTAAAGTCAGGTTTCCCGCTGACGGTTACCGTGTTCAGCGTTGAATGATCGACGCTGATGCCCAACTGTCAGGTTTACCCTATGTCCAATAAAGCGTTACGCCTTCTGATTGCTGATGCAGACTTGTTGCAACGGATCAAGATCGAGAAAATGCTCAACCAGCTGGGCTATCACCGTATCGCCCCCTTGAGTTCGTTCGAGGAGTTGCAGGCGTTGACGCGCTCAGGTTGTGTGGCGTTCGACTTGTTGATCATCAACACAGCGCTGGTGCGATCCAGGCACGTCAACCTGTTGAAGTATTGCCATGACAACCCGCTGATTCGCCACACGCTGATCTATGACGGGCAATGCGCGCAGAGTTCGGTGGTGTCTGTATCGGTGAGCCAGACGCTGCACCTCTCGCTGTCGCAGTCGCCGGACTTCAACTCACTGCGCCGTTGCATGGAAATTGTCGACCCCGACCATAGCCTGCCGACCGTTGAGCGTCCGGTACTGCGCGCCGTCGACAGCCGTACCCAGCCACCCTCGGTGGGCCCGCGCGCGATCCCTTTGGGCGACCCGGCGGTGGTGGCGTGCGCCGTCGGGTTATCGCCCAAGCGGTAAGCGGGTGTCAGTCACGCCAGATGGGCAGGTAATTGCTGCCCAGCGTCCAATGCGCTTGGCCGGGAGTGAGGCACACGCCTCCGACCCAGCGCGCATGGCCGGCGTGATCGAGCCAATACGCATCCCCGTCCAGCACCTGCGCCCCCAGCGGCGTCAATAGCAGCTCGCGGCGTGGCCATTCGCGCTCGGTTCCGGTTTCGATCAGCAAGGGATTCGGCCCGTCGATCAACGGCCGCAGCAGTGCATGAAACATCATGTCGCCCAGGAATGGCAGCGGCTCGCGCTTGGCCATCAGTTCGGCAAACACTCTGCCGAAGGGCACCGGTCCAACTTCGGCGATGTACCTTAACGACAGGCGCTCGGTGAGCGACAGGCCGTCCACAAAACCTGGCAGTTCCTGCAACTGGCGCAGTAGCGCTGGCGCGAGGAACGGCAGCGATGCGTGCGGACTATGAGCCAGTTCCGCGAGCTTGACCGGTGAGCTGTCGCAGTACGCCGACCAGGCCTGTTGGGCCAACTGCACTGCCGCGTCATTGATCACGCGTCGCTGCGGCCATAGCCACGCCAGCACATCGGGTGCCAACAGGCCAATGCCGATAAAGCGCTCGACGCCGGGAATACGGTCAACTTCAATCAACTCCAGCCTGGGCGGTGCCTGCTCAAGACCGGCCAGTGCGCGGATCAAAAACAGCTGGTCGTAGGCATCCGCCTCGCACCACAGCACGCTGTGGTTGGCGCTGGCCAAGGCGTCCAGTTGGTTATATTCATCGTCGACACGGCGCGCTGCATCCATGTAGTCCAGCGCAAACGTCTGGCTGATAAAGGCACTGCGCAAGGCGCGGAAATCTTCGCTGGGCAGGTCGCGAACCGGCCCCATGCACAACGGGTCGGTGAGCATCCGGAACTGCCCTTTGAACCCCGCCAGTTGCAGGCTGTGGGCTATGTCACTGCCACAGCGCCAGTGGGTGGTGCGGGCTTCATCGCAGGCCTCGAACATGGGGTGGCGGGCGGCGAAATCGAGGGCGTCGACATGGGTCTTGAGTTTGGGCCAGCTGCTGAAACCGAGCTGTCTGGCAACCTGCCATTGGGCCTGCGACAGGGTGGCGCCGGGGTCCTGGCTTTTCAGCTGTGCCAATAGCTCCTTGGCGCGCTTGCGCTGCTGCGCAAGGTTAATACGGCCGTTATGGGGCGAGGATACGGGGCGTGGCGACATACGATCTCCTTGTACAAACCTTTTCCGCTTTAAGGTTGGGAGTCGTAGCAATGAGGTGGTGCTTGAGTGTCTTGGGCGCAGCCCTTTCCGCGGAAGGTGGCGTAGAGAGCGCCAGGCGGGAAATATAGGCAGGATTGCTGTTCAGTGCAATTCAAAACTGTGGGAGCGGGCTTGCCCGCGATTGCGCAGTCTCAGTCACCAGATTCGCTAACTGATCCACCGCTGTCGCGGGCAAGCCCGCTCCCACATTGGGATTTGCGTGACCGTTTACTTATCTTTTCTGGCATCCATGGTCTTTTGATGTTCCGCCAGGAACGGTTGCTCCGCCGGATCAAAGCGATCAATCCCGGCGGTAAACCGATGCCAGTACGGGTACAGCGGCTGTCGGCGCGTTACGGCCTCGATACGCGAAGATTGCGCCTCGGTGAGTTTCAGCTCAGTGGCCGCCAGGTTGTCGCGCAGGTGCGCTTCGGTGCGGGCGCCGACGATCAGCGAAGTGATCCCCGGGCGGTCCTTGAGCCAGGCCAGGCAGGTACGCGCCACTGACACGCCATGCTCATCACCCACGGCGGCAAGGGTCTCGATGATATCCAGCGCACGCTCCGGGTCATGCACATAGGGTTCCGGCCAGCCGCTGCCCTGGCGGGTGTTGGCCGGCGGCGTATGCCCGCGCCGGGTCGAGCCGGTCAGCAGGCCTTCGCCCATCGGGCCCCACACCAGGGTGCCGATGGACTGGTCCAGCGCCATCGGCAGCAATTCGTACTCGGCTTCGCGAGATTCGGGGGTGTAGTAAATCTGCTGAGTGATGGGTTTGAGCATGCCGTGCAGCTCGGCTTTGCCCAGGGTTTTCATCATCTGCCAGGCGGTGAAGTTGCTGGTGCCGAAGTAGCGAATTTTCCCGGAGCCCACTAACAGGCGCAGGGCTTCGAGGGTTTCCTCGATGGGCGTCACGCCGTCCCAGTTATGCAGCTGGTAGAGGTCGATATGATCGGTGCCCAGCCGCTTCAAGCTGGCTTCGCAGGCGCGGATCAGGTGGAAGCGCGATGAGCCGGAGTTGTTCGGGTTTTTGTCCACGGGGCTGCGGCCCTTGGTGGCCAGCAGGATGTCGTGACGTTTGTCACCCAAGGCTTTACCGACGACTTCCTCAGCCAACCCGTGGGAATACAGGTCGGCGGTGTCGACCATATTCACCCCGGCGTCAAACGCGATGTCGAACATGCGCTTGGCCTGGGGCACGTCCACCGCGCCGCATTTTGCAAATTCGGCGCCCCCCCAAATGGCACGGTGCCGAGGATGATTTCGGATACCAGCAGGCCCGAATGGCCCAGTTGACGGTATTGCATGTCGCCTCCTGTTTTACGTTGCACGTGAACCTGTGAACGACAGGGGTGGCGATAGTTTGAATTTTTTCATGAAAACTTCCTGCGCGTGCCTCACCATGGCACCCAACACGGTTTAAGAGGAACCCCGCGTTCATGAGCGCACTGATAGAAACCCGCGGCCTTACGCGCAGGGACGAGCGCCGCCAGGTGGCGTTGCTGCAACCCACGGACTTCTGCTTGAACCGCGCCGACCGCGTGTCCATCACCGGCTCCTCGGGCTCCGGTAAAAGCGTGTTCCTGCGGGCGCTGGCATTGCTGGATGCGCCCACCAGCGGGCAGCTCCTCTGGAACGGCCAGCCCATCACCAACGCGCAGATTCCCCACTATCGCAGCCACATCAGCTACCTCTCACAACGCCCCGCGTTGATCGAGGGCACGGTCGAAGACAACCTGCGTTTCCCCTTCAGCCTCAAGACGCTGCGCACGCGCAGTTTTGATCTGCCAGCGGTCACCGCGCTGCTGGGGCACGCCGGTAAAACGCCGGACTTCCTGGGCAAAAACGCCGCTGACCTGTCAGGCGGTGAGTCCCAGGTCGTCTCACTGATTCGAACCCTGCAACTGAACCCTGAAGTGCTGTTGCTGGACGAACCGACCGCGGCCCTCGACCCGACATCCTCGCGTGATGTCGAAGCGCTGATCACCGCCTGGTATGCCGCCGATAATGCCCGCGCCTATGTCTGGGTGTCCCATGACCTTGACCAGGCCCAACGCATGAGCGCCCTCCACCTGCACATGACTGCCGGTGCGCTGAGTGGAGCGGCCCAGCCATGAACTATCAAAACCTCACCGCGCTGGACATGGGCATCGCCGCCTCGCTGATCCTGATCAACGGCGCGCTGTCATTGCTGCTGCGCCTGGGCCTCGGTCGCCAATTGCTCTGGGCGGCGGTGCGTACGGTGGTGCAATTGTTGGCCATCGGTTACCTGCTGGGGTGGGTATTCGAGTTCGCGTACTGGTATGTGGTGCTGCCGTTGATGTGTGCGATGACCTTGATTGCCGGGTTGTCGGCGGCGGGGCGTGGGCGCAGGACCTATCGCGGGCAGCGGGTCGACAGCATCCTGTCGGTGTGGGGCAGTTCCTGGTTGGTGACGGCGGTGGGTTTGTTTGCGGTAATCCGCATCCACCCGTGGTACGAGCCGCAGTATGCGATCCCGATTTTGGGAATGATCCTGGGCAATACACTGACCGGTGTGTCCCTGGGGATCGAGCGCATGACTCAGGAACTGACCTCGGGGCGCAACACCATCGAGATGATCCTGGCTCTGGGCGGTTCGCGTTGGGAAGCGGCGCAGGAAGCCATCCGCCAGGCGGTGCGCGCCGGGATGATCCCGACGCTGAACCAGATGACCGTGGTGGGCATCGTCAGCTTGCCGGGCATGATGACGGGCCAGGTGCTGGCCGGGGAGAGCCCGGTGGACGCGGTGCGCTACCAGATCGTCATCATGTTTTTGATCGCCGCGTCGTCGGCGCTGGGCACGGTCGGTGCGGTACTGCTCACCTACCGGCGGCTGTTCTCCAGGAGCCACCGGTTTTTGCGCGACCGATTGGAAGAACGCTGACTGTCAGCCCGCGTCGGGCACACCAAAGTCCAGCACCACTTTCATTGCCTGAGTCTTGTCCGCGGCCAATTCAAACGCCTGCACCGCGTCGCCAAACGGCACGGTGTGGGAGATCACCGGGCGCACATCCACGATGTGGCGATTGAGCAAGTCCACCGCCTGGGCGAATTCGCTGTGGAAGCGGAAGGTGCCGCGTAATTCAATCTCGCGACTGACCAGCACATTCAGTGGCAGCGACACATCACCCCCCAGCCCGACCGTCACCAGCACACCGCGCGGGGCGATGCACTCCAGGCCGTTGCGCAGGGCCTGGGCACTGCCGGAGACTTCGAACATCACGTCGAAATAGCCCTTTTCAGCGCTGTAGCGCTCGAGTGCATCGTTGCCGTCGGCCAGGTTGTGCAGGCGCGTGGCGCCCATTTTTTCGGCGCAGGCGAGGGCGCTGGCGGATAGGTCAACGGCGACGATCTCAGCGGCACCGGCGGCGCGCAGGCTGCCGATCAGCAGGTTGCCGATCGGGCCGCAGCCGGTCACCAGTATGCGTTTGCCGAACACCGTGCCGGCGCGTTGGATCGCATGCAAACCCACCGACAACGGCTCGGCCAGCGCACCTTCGGCGAGGCTGACGTGGTCGGCCAGGCGATGCGCCTGATGCGTCTCGATCACCAGGCTTTGGCGAAACGCGCCCTGGATATGCGGGAACGGCATGGCGCTGCCGTAGAAGCGCATGTTCAGGCAATGGTTGGGCAGGCCTTGATGGCAATACCGGCAACCGCAGCAAGGGCGCGATGGTGAAACGGCAATGCGTTGACCGACCTTGAACGAACCGGCGTCACTGCCCACGGCGTCGATCACCGCCGACACTTCGTGGCCGAGCACCATCGGCTCGCGCAGGCGCACGCTGCCGAAGCCGCCATGCTGGTAATAATGCACATCCGAACCGCAGATACCGCCACGGGCTATGCGTACGCGCAGTTGATCGGGCGCGAGGGTTTGCGGTTCATCCTGGGGATCGACCCGCAGGTCTTTCGAGGCGTGACAGACGATAGCGTGCATAAGGTTCTCCGGTTTACAGCGAGGCGGTGATGCCACCGTCGACATACAGGATATGGCCATTGACGAAGCTGGCCGCGTCACTGGCGAGGAAGACGGCGGCGCCGGCCAGTTCGGCCACCTCACCCCAGCGGCGGCTCGGCGTGCGCTGTACCAGCCAGTCGCTGAATTCGGGGTTGGCCACCAGCTGTGCATTCAGCTCGGTCTTGAAATAGCCGGGGCCAATGCCGTTGACCGTCAACCCATGGGGGCCCCAATCGATGGCCATGCCCTTGGTGAGCATTTTCAGTGCACCTTTGCTCGCCGCATACGGTGCGATGCCCGGACGGCCCAGTTCACTTTGCACCGAGCAGATATTAATGATGCGCCCACGTTTGCGCGCGATCATCGCCCGCGCCACCGCCTGGCCCACCAGGAAAGCGCTGTCGAGGTTGGTGCTGATCAGCTCGCGCCAGTGTTGCTCGCTGTAGTCTTCCAGCGGCCCACGGCGTTGCATGCCGGCGTTGTTGACGAGGATGTCCAGCGGGCCAAGGCGCTCTTCAATATCGGCGACGGCGGCGTGGATGGCCGTGCTGTCGGTGACATCAAACGCTTGGGTGTGCACCTCCAGGCCTTCCAGCGTCAATATGGCGGCCGCCTCCGCTAAGGTGCTGCGGTTGCGCCCGTTAAGCACCACTCGCGCACCGGCCTGGGCCAGGCCACGAGCGATGGCCAAGCCGATACCGGCGCTGGAGCCGGTGATCAGGGCAAGCCGACCGTCGAGGCGGAACGTTTCCAACACGTTTTGCATGGGGTTGTCTCTCCTGGCGCGCTTATGGTGATAAGCGTTTGATCCACTGGCGCTTACTTCATCCCAGTGTAGGGTGCAGGTCCAATGTTCATTTATGATCGCCTGATCAATATCGGTGATAACCAGGAGGGCGGATGGAGCTCAAGCACTTGCGCGCGTTTGTGGTACTGGCCCAGGAGCTGCATTTCGGGCGGGCGGCGGCTCAGTTGTCGATCGTGCAACCGGCGCTGAGTATGCAAATAAAACTGCTGGAAAGTGGCCTCGGCGTGCGCCTGCTGGACCGCAACCGCCACTCGGTGACGCTGACCGACGCGGGGCGGGTGTTTCTGCCGGAAGCCCAGGCCACCTTGCACCAGGCGTCGCGGGCGGCCGATACGGCACGCGCGTCCAACCGCGGGGAAATCGGGCGGGTGCGCTTGGGGTTTGTGTCTTCGGTGTTGCCACAGTTATTGCCCGAGTTGATCCGTGCGGTGCACCAACGCTACCCGCGTATCGAACTGGAGCTCAAGGACATGCCCGGCCCTGATCAAGCGGCCGCCTTGAAGCATGGCCAGCTGGACTTCGGCCTGATGCGCCTGCCGGCCGCCCACCCCGGCGTGCACACCCGCGCGGTGCTGCGCGAGCATTTTTGCGTGGCGTTGCCCATCGATCACCCACTGGCGGCCCAGAATTTCATCCGGCCTGGCGACCTGCTCAAACTGCCGGTGTTTATCCTGGCACGGCGTTACGCGCCGGGGTTCTATGACGAGTTTATCCAGGCCCTGGGCATCCCGCTGGCGATCGCCAGCGAACTGGGCGAGTTCACCACCATGCTCGCACTGGTGTCTGCCGGGTTGGGCATCGGGGTGTTGCCGCAGCAGGCGGCGCGGGCGTTGCCTGCCAATTGCGTGTCGCGGCATTTGCAGCTGGGCGGCTTCCAGGCCAGTACCGGGTTGGCCTGGACCGAACTGGACAGTGCGGTGAAGAGCACCGTGTTCAATCTGATCGTGGAATTGTTTGGCGAGTGACATCGGCTACCCACCGGGGTGCTAAGCCGCGGCGGATTTCAACCGGTTTTTCCGTCGTTACCCACAGATGACGCCGGGGGCGTACCGGCTGCGGCAGTCGGGGTTGAGTTGACGTTCCACGCGCCGCCCAGCGCCGTATACAGGTTCACCTCGGCGACCAATTGGGCCAAGCGGTCGACGATCAGTGCCTGCTGTGAACTGAACAGCGAACGCTGCGCATCAAGGAACGTCAGGTTGCTGTCGACGCCGCTGCGGTAGCGGTGTTGGGCCAGGTCGTAATAGGCCTGGTTGGCCGCGACGAAATCCCGTTGCGCCTGCAGTTGGTCATTGAACGTCTGGCGCGCGGCGAGGCCGTCGGCGACTTCCTGGAACGCGGTCTGGATGGATTTTTCGTACTGGGCCACCGTAATGTCTTTCTGCAATTTGGCGTAATCAAGGCTGGCACGCAGGCTGCCGGCGTTGAAGATCGGCAGGTTGATTTGCGGTTGGAAGGTCCAGGTGCCGGTGCCGCCCTTGAACAATCCTGACAGTTCGGTGCTGGTGCTGCCGGCGTTGGCCGTGAGGGTGACCGACGGGAAAAACGCTGCGCGGGCCGCGCCGATATTGGCGTTGGCCGCTTGCAACTGGTACTCGGCCTGGAGGATATCCGGGCGCCGTTGCAACAGGTCGGACGGCAAGCCTGCGGGCACGCGTGCCACCAGGTCATCGGCCAGTGGCCGCGACGGCAGGTGCTCATCCACCGGGCCGCCAACCAGCAACGCAAGGTTGTTGAGGTCCTGGACGACCTGGCGTTCATAACGGGCCACGCTGGCACGGGTACTTTCGACGGCCGTGCGGGCCTGTACCACGTCCAGCGCCGACGCCTTGCCCGCACTTTTGCTGCGGCTGGTCAGTTGCCAACTGTGATCGTTGGCCGTCAGGGTTTGCTGCGCCAGGGCCAGCAGCTCCTGGTCGGCGCGCCAGGTCAGGTAGGCGTTGGCGACATTGGCGACCAGGCTTAGCTGAGTGCTGCGCCGGGCTTCTTCGCTGCCCAGGTAGGTGAGCATCGCCTGCTCGCTGAGGCTGCGCACGCGGCCAAACAAATCCAGCTCATAGGCGCTGAGCCCTAACGTGGCCGAATAGTTGGAGGTGATCGCCGACTTGCCGGTGCCGGTTACACCGGCCGGCAACTTCTGGCGCTTGCCGGCACCTGTCGCGGACACCGCCGGGAACAGGTCCGCACGCTGGATGCGGTACTGGGCCTGGAACGCTTCCACATTCAGTGCGGCCACCCTGAGGTCACGGTTGTTGGCCAGCGCGCTGCCAATCAACTGTTGCAGGGCCGGGTCGTGAAACAGTTGCTGCCAATCCGGCTTTACCGCTACGGCGTTGACCTGCGCCAGGCGGTAGACGCCGCCTTGGGGGTACTGCGCAGGGGTCGGCGCCGCAGGCCGTTGGTACTCGGGGATCAGCGAACAACCGCCGAGCATCCAGGCCATACCGACGCTGGTGAGTGTCCATTTGTTCATCAGGCGCCAACCATCCATTTGGCCAAACCATGCCGCCCACTCACGCCCAACTTGGCGGCGGCGCGCTTGAGGTAGGTTTCGATCGAGCTGTTTTTTACGCTGAGTTTTTCGGCTATCTGCGGCACGGTGCCGCCGGTCAACAGGCCCAGGCAAACTTCCTGCTCGCGCGCCGACAGGGTGATATCGCTGAGGGACAAACGCGTGTAGAACTCGCGCTGCAACTGCGATTGCTCGAGCAGATTCTGGGCCGGCTCGGACTCGGCGTGCGGCACCAGACGCAGCAGGTGTGCATGCCGCTCCATCAAGGGCAACAAGGTGTCCGACAAGCATTTGAGAAACGACAACTGCGCCAGGGAAAAGGCTGGCTGGGTGGGCGAGCGATAGAACGAAATCACACAGCGCCGGTTGCCCTGACGCGATACCAGATTGCACTGGTGCGAACTGCCACGCGGGTGCGCGCTGTTGGCATTGGCTTTCATCTGGATCAGCAGCGGGTCTTGCATGCGCAGCATTTCCCGCAACAGCGGATGATCATTCAGTGCATGCACGGTCTGCGGCGCAGACACGTCCTTTTGCAGCCCGGCGCTGCCGAGCAGCTTGATATCCAGCACGCTGTCGCGCAGTTCGTCCAGGGTCCATTCACTCAGGTCGACCAAGTGCATCGGTACCCATTTATCCACCAGCTGCAGCATGTTGGCGGCGAAGGTTTCCTGGCCGCTGTTTGAAATCAACTCGCCCATTTCTGCATAGAAATGCGGGCTCTGCGTGTCACCGATACTGCGGGTCAGACTCATAGCCATCTCATCCTTGATGTCGAAAACCGTCAACGGACGCCCTGGGTCTGTGTGGGGCGATCCGTACTTCTTGAACGTAACTCGGCGTTCGAGATTTCATTTAGCCATAGCGATTTATCCTACGTATGTAGCGGAAACGAGGGACACAACCTGCCATAAAATCCACGTCATTAATTCGACACTTCTGACGGTGGATTCCGCCCACGAAAAGCCATGAACGAATTTTAGGATTGTTTAACTCAATGATATTTAAAGAGAAATTAATTCAGCTAAATACGCTGGAGAAAACCGCAGCGGTCACATATAGCCAATTTCCTACAAGGCTTTAATCGTTCCAGCAGTGAACCATCAGCCAAGCCCGCTGCTGTCGCCTCGGATGTCCGGGTTTAGGGTGACAGACAGGTCCTGACCCCCATGCTCAAATCCGGCAATTTCGGCGTAATGGGCCCCTGCGCGGCCAGTGCCTGACCCCATGAGAAGGATCTTATGAAGCATTCCACCAGTCTGCCGCCCAGCTTCCCCCTGACTGCCGCCCAACAGGACATCTGGCTCGATCAACTGCGGGTGGGCAACTCGCCGCTGTACAACATTGGTGGGTATGTCGACTTCGCCGGCCCAATCGTGCCGGAGCTGATCCAGCGCGCCATCGAGCTGCTGGTGGCCAAGCACGATGCGTTGCGCACTCAACTGCACAGCGAAGCGCACGGCTTGCCCCGGCAAACCTTCGCCGCCGCGTTGAAGGTGCAGGTGCCGCAGCATGATTTCTGCGCGTTGCCCGATCCGCAGGCCGCCGCCCAGGCCTTGATGCAAGCGCAAATGGCGCGGCCTTATGCCATGGCCGGTGAACCGCTGTTTCGCTTTTTCCTGGTCAAGCTCGACGACGATCATTACCGCCTTGGCACCCAGGCTCATCACCTGATCCTCGATGGCTGGGGCTTCGGCCAAATGCTGCAATCCCTGGCTCGCCTCTACACCGACCTCAATCAGGGGCGCGCACCGGAGCCGCATGCGCCGTCCTATATCGACTTTATCGACACCGACCAGCGCTACCTCCAATCCGCCCGTTATGCCCGCGACCGGGCTTACTGGCTGGACAAATACCAGGTATTGCCGGAGCCATTGTTGACACCTCGGCACACTGCCCAGGCGCCGAGCAACACCCTGGTAGAACCGTTCCCGGTGGCACTGCTCAACCGCATGGAGCAAGTGGCCAACCGTTACCAGGCCTCGGCATTCCATGTGCTGCTGGCCGCGCTGTACGTGTATTTCACCCGCACCAGCCAGCGCGATGAGTGGGTGGTGGGGTTGCCGATTCTTAACCGTTCCAACGCGCGTTTTCGCTCCACCGTCGGGTTGTTTACCCAAGTCAGCGCGGTGCGGTTTCAGTTTGCTCAGCAACTGCCTTTCAGCGCACTCGTGCGTGGCGTGCGTGATCAACTCAAGCAGGACTTTCGCCACCAGCGTTTCCCCTTGAGCGAAATGAACCGTGAGCTGGGCCTGCGCAGAGCCGATCGCGGCCAGCTGTTTGACCTGTCGGTGTCCTTCGAACAAGACGACCATGACCTGCGTTACGGCCAGGTCCAGGCCCGTGCGATCAAGGTGTCCAACCACCATGAAGCATTGCCGATTGCCATCCACCTGCGCAGCAACCGTTACCAGGACACCGCGTGCCTGCATTGCGTATACAACGAGGCGTATTTCACGCACGACGAGGTACAGGCGTTGGCGCAGCGCTTCACGAGTCTGCTGGAACAGGGGTTGCAGAACACGGCGTTGACGGTCGCCGAGTTTTGCCTGGTGACGCCCGAAGAACAGGCCCAGTTGCAGCAGTGGAATGCCACTGCGCAGCCCAATGCCACACCGCAAACCCTGCACTGGCGCATTGAAGCGCAGGCCTTGCGCGCACCCGACGCGATCGCGGCGGTGTACCAGGGGCAGCAACTGACCTATGCCCAACTCGATCAGCAGGCCAATGCCCTGGCGCATCAACTGCTGGAACACGGCGTACAGCCGGATGATCGCGTGGTGATTGTGGCCCGACGCGGGCTGGACACTTTGGTCGGGCTGCTGGCCATCCTCAAGTCCGGCGCCTGTTATGTGCCGGTGGATCCGGCCCATCCCGCCGAACGCCTGAACTACCTGCTGCACGACAGCTCACCGGTGGCGGTGCTGACCCAGCATGACCTGCTGCCGCGCTTGCCCATGCTGGACGTGCCGGTGATCCGGCTGGACCAGCAAACCGGCGCCCTCAGTGACAGCCCGCGTGTGGTGGTCACACCGTCAAACCTTGCCTATGTGATCTACACCTCGGGCTCTACGGGGTTGCCCAAAGGTGTGATGGTCGAGCACCACTGCGTATCGAACCTGGTGGACTGGCACTGCCGGGCGTTCAACCTGCACGCGGGCAGCCACACCGCCAGCGTGGCCGGGTTCGGCTTTGATGCGATGGCCTGGGAAGTCTGGCCAGCACTGTGCGTGGGGGCCACGCTGCACCTGCCGCCAGCTCACGACGGCGGCGAAGACATTGACGCGCTGCTCGATTGGTGGCGTGCGCAGCCGCTGGACGTGTGCTTTCTGCCGACACCGGTGGCCGAGTACGCCTTCAGCCAGCGCCTGGAGCATCCGACCCTGCGCACCTTGCTGATCGGCGGCGACCGCTTGCGTACGTTCAGCCGGGCGCAGACCTTTGATGTGATCAATAACTACGGCCCCACCGAAGCCACCGTGGTCGCCACGTCCGGGCGTGTCGAGGTCGGCCGACCGCTGCATATCGGCGCGCCGGTCGCCAATGCCACGGTGTATTTACTGGATGAACAGCAACGGCCGGTGCCCATCGGTGTGGCGGGGGAGTTGTACGTCGGCGGTAAGGGCGTGGCGCGTGGTTATCTGAACCGCCCGGAACTGAGTGCCGAGCGCTTTGTGCACGACCCTTTCAACCCAGGCCGGATGTACCGCACCGGTGACCTGGCGCGCTGGATGCCCGATGGCACTCTCGAATACCTGGGCCGTAATGATGACCAGGTGAAAATTCGCGGCGTGCGTATTGAGTTGGGAGAAATCGAGGCCGCACTGGCCAGCCATCCTGCCGTCAAGGAAGCGGTGGTGCAGTATCGTGAAGGTCAACTGTTGGCCTGGTTCATTGCGCAGTACAGCGTCGACATCGAAGGGCTGCGCGCCCATCTGCAAGCGACGCTACCGGATTACATGCTGCCGGCCGCGTACGTGAAGCTGGAGGTGCTACCCCTGACCGCCAACGGCAAACTCGACCGCAAGGCCCTGCCAGCACCCACGCAGGCGGCGTTTGTCACGCGCTTGTTCGAGGCGCCGCGCGAGGGCGTGGAAACCCGACTGGCGCAGATCTGGGCCGAGCTGCTGCAGGTGCAGCCGATCGGGCGGCATGACCATTTCTTCGAGCTGGGCGGGCACTCGCTGTTGGCGGTGCAACTGGTACAGCGCATGCGTCAGGCAGGCTTGCATGCCGACGTGCAGGTGCTGTTCGGCCAGCCGACGCTCGCCGCGCTGGCAGCGGTCACCGGTGGCAGCGATGTGCACGTGCCTGCCAATCGGATTCCGCCGGGTTGTACCCAGATCACGGTCGATATGCTCGCACTCGCCGATCTCGACGCGCCCAGCCTTGAGTGCATCGTCGCCGGCATCCCCGGTGGCGCCGCCAACGTGCAGGAAATCTACCCGTTGGCGCCCTTGCAGGAAGGGTTGCTTTACCACCACATCACTGACGAGCGCGACCCCTACCAGCAACATGCGATGTTCAGCTTTGCGCGCCGCGAGCAATTGGACGCGTTTGCCCAGGCCTTGCAGCAGGTGATCAACCGCCACGATATCCTGCGCACCAGCCTGGTGTGGGACGCCCTTGAACAGCCGATGCAAGTGGTGTGGCGCGACGCCCGATTGCCGATTGGGCCGCTCAGTGAAGAGCATGCGCCGCTGGACTTGCGCCAAGCCCCGCTGATGGCGCTGGATTATGCCGAAGACACGCACCACCAGCGCTGGCTCGCCAGGTTGCGCTTCCACCACCTGGTCAATGACGCCACGTCGATGACGGTGCTGGCGGACGAAATTCGCGCGCACATGCTGGGTCAACAGGCGCAGCTTGCGGCGTCGGTGCCGTATCGCAATGTGGTGGCGCAGAGCCGCTGCGCGGCGCGACAGGCCGCTCACGAGGCGTTCTTTCGCGAGCAATTGGCGACTGTCGACGAGCCGACCCTGGCCTTCGCTATGCAGGAACACCAGGTTGATCGGGCTGAGATCGAAGCCTTTGAATGCCCGATAAACGACGCCCTCAGCCAACGCCTGCGCGGCCAGGCGCGTGCCCTTGGGGTGAGCGCCGCGAGCCTGTTTCATTTGGGTTGGGCTCAGGTACTCAAACAGGTGTCAGGGCGTGACGACGTGGTGTTCGGTACTGTGCTGCTCGGCCGTTTGCAGGCGGGCGAAGGCGCCGACCGTGCCCTGGGCATGTTCATCAACACCTTACCGTTACGCCTGCGCCTGGCCGGGCAAAGCGTGGTCGACGCGCTGAGCGACACTCACACGCAGCTGAGCGCCTTGCTCGCGCATGAACAGGCGTCTCTGGCGCTTGCCCAGCGTTGCAGCAGCGCGTCACCGCTGTTCAACAGCTTGCTCAACTACCGACACGCCAGCGC
This sequence comes from Pseudomonas fluorescens, assembly GCF_900215245.1. Lineage (GTDB taxonomy): Bacteria > Pseudomonadota > Gammaproteobacteria > Pseudomonadales > Pseudomonadaceae > Aquipseudomonas > Aquipseudomonas fluorescens. The sequence continues at coordinate 6,438,039 of NZ_LT907842.1, read as the reverse complement.
CGACAGGGATTTCAAGCTAGTGCCGGGCGTCGCGTTGCTCAGCAGTGAAGCTATCCTCAGTTACCCGCTGATGGTCACGGTGATTGATGGTGCAAGCGGCTTTGACCTCAAGGTCATGGCGCCGCGCAAGGTCGGCGCCGAACGCCTCTGGGGTTATCTCGATACTGTGCTCAACGGGCTCGTGGACGCGCTTGAACACACGCCGAAAGCGCCCTTGCGCGAGGTGCCGGTGATACCTGGCAGTGAGTTACGCAGGCTATTGGTGGACTTCAACGCGACCGAAACCGACTACCCCGACAACCTCACCGTACACGCATTGTTCGAAGCGCATGCGCGGCAGATTCCACATGCCATCGCTGTGCAGGCCGGCACGCGGCAACTGACTTATCGCGAGCTCAACGAACGCGCCAATCAGTTGGCCTTCCACCTGCGCGAGCGTGGCGTGCAGCCCGATTCGCGGGTAGCGCTGTGTGTCGAGCGCGGCCTGGATCTGGTGGTAGGGTTGCTGGCGATCCTCAAGGCGGGCGGGGCCTATGTGCCACTGGACCCGGGCTACCCCCGCGAGCGCCTGCTTTACATGCTTGAAGACAGTCGCCCCGTGGCATTGCTGGTGCAGGCGGCTACCCGCGATCTGCCAGGCGACGTGTCGATCCCGGTGCTCGACTTCGACCGCTGTGCCTGGAGCCAGGCGCCGACCGGTAACCCATTGGTGCCAGGCTTGACCGTCGCCAACCTCGCCTATGTGATGTACACCTCCGGCTCCACAGGTACACCCAAGGGGGTGATGGTCGAGCATCGCGGCCTGGGCAACCTGATGCAGTGGGCTTCCCGGCTGTGCCCGAACGCCGAGGGCGGCGCGTTGCTGCAAAGGGCGCCGTTCAGCTTCGATGGCTCGGTGTGGGAGCTGTTCTGGCCGTTGACCAACGGCATGCGCCTGGTACTGGCGAGGTCTGATGGTCATCGCGACCCGGCCTACCTGGCACAGGTGATTCGTGAGCAGCACATCAGCGTGATTAAGTTTGTGCCCGCGATGTTGCAGCAGTTCCTCGAACTGGAGCAGTCGGCGCTCTGCACCAGCCTCACTGACGTTTTGTGCGGCGGCGGTGAACTCTCCGAAGCCTTGGCCCGTGGCGTACAGGCGCGCTTGCCCAACGTGCGATTGCACAACGTCTATGGCCCCACCGAAGCAACGGTGGACAGCAGCGCCTGGACCCTGGAGCCCGGTGCGCCGGTGCCCACCCGGCAACTGCCGATCGGGCGGGCGATCAGCAACACCCGTCTGTATGTGCTGGATGACAACGATGCTCCGGTGCCAATGGGCGTCAGCGGCCAATTGCATATTGGCGGGGGCGGCGTGGCTCGCGGCTACCTGGGGTTGGCCCAGATGACTGCCGAGCGTTTTATCGACAGCCCGTTCGTGGTCGGCGACCGTCTGTATCGCACCGGCGACCTGGTGCGTTACTTGCCGGACGGCAACCTGGAATTCCTCGGGCGCAATGACTTTCAAGTGAAGTTGCGCGGCGTGCGCCTGGAACTGGGTGAAATCGAGTCACGCCTTGCGGCGCACCCGGCGTTACGAGAGGTGGCGGTGTTGATTCGCGATGAGCGTTTGGTGGCGTATTTCTCCCTGCGCGGCCAAGCGCCGAGCGTGGAAGCCTTGCGCGCCCATGTGCTGAAGCAATTACCCGAATACATGGTGCCGGCGGCCTTTGTGCAGCTTGACGCATTACCCCTCAACCCCGCCGGCAAACTCGACCGCAAGGCACTGCCGGAGCCAGGCGTGGAGTCGGTGGTGAGTCGTGCGTATGAAGCACCGGTAGGCGAAGTGGAAACGTTGATGGCGGGTATCTGGGCCGACGTCTTGAAGTTGGAGCGGGTAGGGCGCCATGACCACTTCTTCGAACTGGGCGGGCATTCCTTGCTGGCGGTAAACCTGGTGGCGCGCCTGCGCAAGGCTGGGCTGGCGGTGGATGCGCGAACCCTGTTCAGTCAGCCGACACTGGCGCAGTTGGCCGCGTGCACGGTGGCGCAGGTGTCACGCGTAGAGGCGCCTCAAACCGCGATCCCCCAACTGAACCGCCGTCGCCGGATCTGAGGCCTGGACGCGGCTGAGCCGGGCGTGGGGCTTCGCCGCGCTAGCCAGGTGTCAGTCAGCGTGGTGTGGGAATAAACGCCACGCTGCCGCCCGAACGCTTCTGGAACATCCGCTCGCCATTGTCGGGTTGAGTCGTGATCACCGTGTGATCGTTACCCAGGTAGGCCAACGGCGTCGGGTCTTCCTTGGAATACTGCGCGACGATAATCGTGTGCTGCGGGTCGAAGTGCTGGCCGCTGGTGTGTTCCAGCCAGGCCATCAACGCTGCGCTGTCGCCCTGGCGTGGGAAGTCCTGGGTTTCACTGACGTAGTAGAACGGTTTGCCGCCGTTCTGCAGGTACATCGGCAGCTTGTTGTCGACTTCCACCAGCACCATCTGCCATTGGTTCCACGGTGCGTGCTTGACCGCCTCGGCTTGTACATCCTCGGCGAAGCGGGTTACCCCGCCATTGCCGGTGGTCCAGGGGTAGATCACACCCAGCACCAGCATTAAAAAGCCCGCGGTAATCCCAAAGCCTTTTTGCCAGCGTGGCCAACTGGCGGTTTTTTTCTCCAGGCGCTCACTCAACCACCAGGCGGCCAGCAACTGCGCGAAAGGCACCAGTGGCAACACGTAATAGCTGCGGCGGCTGCCACTGGCGGTGAAGAACACAAACAGCAGGCCCAGCCCCCATACCAGCCAGCGTACGTTGGGTGGCGTCTGGCGCCAGTGGCGCACAGCCAGCCACAAGCCGAGCAACCAGCACGGCGCCCATGGCAGGGTGTAGGCAGGCAGGTAGATCAAGTAGGTGTAGATCGGCCCCATGTGGTCAAACGGGTCGAAGAAACGTACGACGTTTTCCTTGAACACCAGTTCGAGGCCGCTTTCGCCGTAGGTCGGTGCGCCATAGAAGTGGGACAGCACAAAAGGAATCGCGTAGAACGCCGCAGCGATCAGCATGGCCAACAACAGCCGCAGGTTGAGGTGACGCTTGTAGCGGTGTTCGCTGAGCAGGTGCGGTAACAGCACCAGGCCCGGCAGCACAAAGCCGATCAAACCTTTGAGCAGTGACGTCGCGGCCAGCAGCAGGAAAAATACCGTGTAGCGCCCCAGCCGGGTGTCATCCGGCCCGCGCCAGTACCACCAGACAGCGGCCAGCACACCACATACGGTGAGCACATCGGCGGTGGCTACCCGTGCCCAGAACAGAAAGTAGAAGGTGGTGGCCAGCATCCAGCCGGCAATCAGCCCGGTGCCTTTGCGAAACAAGCGTTCGCCAATCAGATAGACCAGCCAGATACTCAGCCAGGCCCCGATGACCGATGACAGGCGCAGTGACCACGGGCCGAGCCCGCCCATCACGTTGGCAAACGCGGTGATCAGCCAGTAAGAGGGCAGCGGTTTGTCGTAATAGGGCGCGCCCTTGAGGTACGGGTCGAAATAATCACCGCTCTGCAGCATCTGCAAAGCGATGTTGGCCCAGCGGGTTTCCGGCCCCCACAAGTCGCGACTGCCCAGGCCCAGCAGCAGGAGTAACGCCGAGACGCCCAGCAGCAACACCAGGGCGCCGCGTTCGGTTTTCCAGAAGCTCATGGGCTTTTCTCACGGCAGACGTAACGTTAAGGAAGCTTCGGATAGATGATCAGTAACAGGGCGCCCTTGCGATACCGCTTGCCCCCCGCTGGTAACTGGCCTTCTTCACGGTGTTCGCTGGTGCTCTTGACCCGCATCAGCACGCCCACAGAACCTTGCTGGCGCGCCTCGGCAAGCCAGGTCTGGACGCTGTCCAGGTCGACCTTGCGCTGCACCGAATCGGCATACGTCAGGCCATAGCGCAGTTCGCCTTCGGTGTCATAAAACGACACTTGCGGCCGACGCAGACGCCAGGACAATGCCGACGCCGAGCCCAGCTCGTTGCTTAGCAGAGCATGGGTTTGTTGCAGTTCATCCAGATGCTCAAGCACGAACTGATCCGGCATCTCGGTATCGGTGATCATGGCCGGCATGCCTGCCGGCAACAACGCGACCAGCAAACCAATGCCCAGCGCCGGCATCGCCCATAAGGTCAGCGGGCGAACCGCTTGCAGCAGGTTGGCCAGGATCCAGGCCAACAGCACGATGAAGGTCAGGGACAGGCTGAACATCTCGGCGTGACTGTTGCCGTACACCGGGTTGCTCATTTGCAGGTAGATCAACCCCACCATCGCCACCAGGCCGAGCACGGCGTTAGCCAGGCCATTGATCAGGATGGTGCGGGTCTTGCCTTGTTTGATCAGGTCAGTCAGCGCATGGCCCATCAGCAGCGCCAGGGGCAACAGGCACGGCATGATGTAGGTGGGCAGCTTGCCGCGGCTGAGGCTGAAGAAGGCCAGGGGCAGCAGCATCCATAGAGCGATGAAGACGATCGGCGGCTGGGCTTTTTCTTTCCAGGTTTTGCTCAGGGTGGCTGGCAACAGCCCGGCCCATGGCAAGCAGGCCACGACCATGATCGGCAGGAAGAACCACCATGCGCGCGCGTGCTGTGCATTATCGGCTGCGAAGCGGCGGATGTGCTCATGCCAGAAGAAGAAGCGCCAGTAGTCCGGTTCCTGCAAGTGAATGGCCAGGACCCACGGTACGCAGACCAGTGCCGCGACCACGATTGCCAACGGGCCATACCGCAACAACTCGCCCACGCGACGCTGCCAGAGTATGTACGGCACCGCGATCAGCACGGGCAACAGCCAGGCCAGAAAGCCCTTGGTCAGGAAACCCATGCCGCACGCCACGCCCAGCACTGCCCAGGCGCCCAAGCGGCCACGCGAGGTGCGGCTGTCCAGCGCAAACCACAGCGCAACCAGGCTGAGGTTGACCCAGAAAGTGAACTGCGGATCGAGGTTGGAATACCCGGCCTGGCCGGCCACCAGCCCGAAACTCATGTAGAGCAGGGCGCAGGCGAAGCTTTTGCGTGGGTCGTTCCACACGCGGCGGGCGATGAGGTAGGCCAGCACGACGCTCAGCCCGGTGGTCAACGCCGAGGCGATGCGCACGCCGAACAGGTTTTCGCCGAACACCGCCTGGCCCAGGGCGATCAGCCAATAGCCGGCGGCGGGTTTTTCGAAATAGCGCACACCCATGAAATGCGGTGAGATCCAGTTGCCACTCAGGAGCATCTCCTGACTGACCTGGGCGTAGCGGGTTTCATCCGGGATCCACAAGCCGTGCAAGCCCATGGGCAACAGGTAAAACACCGCGAAGGCCAATAGCAAAAGCGGTAGGGGTTTCAATCGGGTCATGAAAACGTCGCTCCCTGACGTTTAATGGCTGAATAGGAGGGCGTGCAAGTATTAACGTAAAGCATCACAAAGTTCACTAAGTGGCTGAAAGTATTCATGACGTCCTGAAGTAACGGGCGCAGCTAAACATGCCAGAAGAGGGCTGTCGCCTTGCTGAACATGAATGTTGCGAAGTGTGTCGAAAAGTGTCTAGAGCTTCTTCAGGGCGTTAGCCCAAGCCACGCTGTTGATTTTTCCCAGTGTTTCGAACTTGCCGTTAGCCAGCACCCGCACAAACAAGGCACTGCCATACTCGGAAAACCGCGCACGGGGGAAACCCAAGGCTGTTTCGAAGTCGGAGATACAGCCACTGTGAGTGACAAACACCAGGTTGCGTCCCGGTTGTTTGTGGCTGAGGAGTTCTTCGCCAATGGCTTTGCCGCAAATGGTTTTTTCGTTGGTGGTCAACTCGGCCTTGCCGAACATGAAGTGCGATGTCTGTGCCGTACGCAAGGCCGGGCTGGCAATCACGTCGCTGTTTTCCATGCCCAGGACCTTGAAGGCCTTGCCCACTTCTTCTGCACGCTGGGTGCCCAGAACGGTGAGGCCTTCAGGCGCCGCGAAGCACGGGTTGGCCGAACGGTCGCAGCGCTCTTCATGACGCACCAATACGATCAATTCGCCATTGCGCCATGCAGGTATTACTTGTGAGTTCAGCAGGCGATCGCCAATACCCAAGTCACGTGGCGATGCAGGCCACAGCATAAAACCGGCGAGCAGCAGCACGATGACTGCAAGGCCTGCCCACCACTTTTTGAAGCCTTTGAAATAGCCACGGCGCACGCGCGGTTTGGTCAAGGTAAGGTCAACCACATCATTCACCATGGGCACTGTAGGCAGTGTTTTATTAAGTAGGCGCAACGCATCGACGCAATCCCGTAGGGGAATGAGAGGCTGTCATAGGGCTGCTGTCTTTTCGCTGAACATCTCGCGGTTATAAAAAGTCGCGGCTGGCAACTAACAAGTTGCCGAATTTCGACGCTTGGAGGGCAATTTAGAGGGGCAGGGGTGGGCAAGCAGTGAAATCCATGTGAAAAATTTGCGTAGGGCTGACGGTCAGCCGTTATTCTCGTTCGGAGTCCTTCAAACGAGCGTTCTTATGTTGCAGGTGCAAGGTGTGCTGAAAAGCTACGTCACCCCGCAAGGCCCATTGCCAGTGCTGGCGGGCGTCGACTTGTACCTGAGCGAGCGTAGCAGCCTGGCGCTGATGGGCGAGTCGGGCAGCGGAAAAAGTACCTTGCTGCACTTGGTGGCCGGGCTTGATCGGGTCGACGGCGGCCGTATTCAGGTGGGCGAGCAACGTCTGGATCAACTGAGCGAGGCGCAACTGGCGCGCTGGCGTCGTACCGAAATCGGCCTGGTATTCCAGCAGTTCAACCTGATCGGCAGTTTGCGCGTCGAGGACAACCTGGCGTTCCAGGCACGCTTGGCAGGGCGCTTTGATCCGCGGTGGCAGGCGCAGTTGGTTGAGCGCCTGGGCCTGGGGGACTTGCTCAAGCGTTATCCCGAACAGCTGTCCGGCGGCCAGCAGCAGCGGGTCGCGGTAGGGCGCGCGTTGGCGTCGCGCCCGGGTTTACTGCTGGCCGATGAACCCACCGGCAATCTCGACGAAGCCACCAGTGATGATGTGCTGCAACTGTTGCTTGACCTGCTGCGCGACAGCCCCACCAGCCTGTTGATGGTCACCCACAGCCCGCGCATCGCTGCGCGCCTGGACCGGCAGGTGGTGTTGCACCGTGGGCGTGTCGTGCCTGCGGACGCGTGTTGAGATGGCGGTGTTTTATTGGGCGTTGCGCGCGCTGCTGAGCCATTGGCGGCGGCACCCGGTGCAGTTTTTCAGCGTGCTGACCGGGCTGTGGCTGGCCACTGCGCTATTGACCGGGGTGCAGGCGCTCAACAGTCAGGCGCGAGACAGCTACGCGCGTGCCAGCCAACTGATTGGCGGTGAGCCCCAGGCCAGTCTCACTGCGCCGGACGGTGCGAGCTTCCCCCAAGCACTGTTTGCCGAGCTGCGCCGCGCCGGGTGGCCGGTGTCGCCGGTGGTGCAGGGGCGTTTGCTGCTCAAGGGGCATGAGGCGCAACGCCTGCAATTGATGGGTATCGACCCGTTGTCGTTGCCTGGCGGTGGGGCGGTGGCGGGACAGCGCTTGAGCCAGGCCCAGAGGGTTGCGTTTTTCACGCCGCCGGGGCGCACGTGGATCGCCCCGCAAACCCTGTTGGCCCTGGGCTTGCGCGAAGGTGAGCAAGCGCTGACCAGCAGCGGGCAAGCCTTGCCGCCGTTTCAGGTGCAGCAGGACATGGCCCCCGGCGTGTTGTTGACCGATATCGGCTATGCCCAGCCCTTGCTGGAGATGCCTGGGCGACTGTCACGCTTACTGCTGGACAAGGCGTTTGCCGCCCGCCTTCCCACACCGCCGGCCGCGCTGCAACTTAAGCAGGCTGAGGAAAATAACCTGGCGCGCCTCACCGAAAGTTTTCACCTGAACCTCGACGCCCTGGGCTTTTTGTCCTTTGTGGTGGGGTTGTTTATCGTCCACGCGGCGATCGGCCTGGCGTTGGAGCAACGCCGTGGGCTGTTGCGCACCTTACGCGCTTGTGGGGTCAGTGCCCGGATACTGATCCTCAGCCTGGGTGTCGAACTCGGCGTATTGTCGCTGCTGGGCGGCGTGCTCGGTGTCGCGAGCGGTTACCTGTTGGCCAGCCTGTTGCTGCCGGATGTGGCCGCCAGCCTGCGCGGTCTGTACGGCGCCGAGGTACCCGGCCAATTAAGCCTGAGCCCAGGGTGGTGGCTCGCAGGATTGGGTTTGAGCCTGTTCGGCGCGTTGCTCGCGGGCGGCAGTAGCCTGTGGCGCGCGACGCGTTTGCCGTTGCTGGCGCTGGCCAATGCCCAGGCCTGGCATGAGGCTCATGGGCGCTGGTTGCGGCGTCAGGGGTGGGTGGCGGGGACCGCGCTGGTGATCGCCCTGCTGGCGCTGTGGTTGGGTGACAGCCTGGCCGCCGGGTTCGTGCTGATGGCCACGCTGTTGCTGGGGGCGGCGCTCGGCCTGCCGGTGCTGCTCAATGGGGTGTTGACGGTGGGGCTCGGGCGCAGTCGTGCGGTGCTCGGCCAGTGGTTTCTCGCCGACTGCCGCCAGCAACTGCCTGCTTGAGCCTGGCACTGATGGCATTGCTGTTGGCGCTGGCGGCGAATATTGGTGCGGGGTCGATGACCTCGGGCTTCCGCCAGACGTTCAACCATTGGCTGGAACAACGCCTGACCGCCGAGTTGTACCTCAACCCACAAAACCCGGCCCAGGCCGACCAGCTGACGACCTGGTTGGCGCAGCAACCGTTGGTACAGGCGGTGCTGCCTACGTGGCAAGTCGCGGTGCAATTGCAGGGCTGGCCGGCGGATGTATTTGGCGTGGTCGACGACCCGACCTATCGCCAGCACTGGCCATTGCTGGAGGCTACGAGCACGCCGTGGGACCGCTTACTGCAAGGCGACACCGTGATGCTCAGTGAGCAATTGGCGCGCCGTTTGAACGTGCGTCTGGGGGACGCGATTGCTATCCCCACGCCTGCGGGGCGGTGGTCACCCAACGTGGTGGGGATATACGCTGACTACGGCAACCCCAAGGGCCATCTGCTGGTCAATTCGCAGCACCTGTTGGCGCATTGGCCGACGCTGACACCGGCACGTTTCAACCTGCGGGTGCTGCCGCAAAACGTGCCGCCGCTGGTGCGTGAAATACAGCGCGTATTTGCCCTGGAGGACAGCCGCATCATCGATCAACAGCAACTCAAAGGCTGGTCGAGCCAAGTGTTCGAGCGCACCTTCGCCGCCACCGCCGCCTTGAACAGCCTCACCCTCGGCGTGGCCGGTGTGGCGTTGTTTATCAGCTTGCTGACCCAGAGCCAGAGCCGTCTGGGCCAACTCGCGCCGCTGTGGGCGCTGGGCGTGACGCGGCGGCAGTTGATGCTGCTCAACCTTGGCCAGACCTGGCTGCTGGCCGTGTTGACCCTGGTGCTGGCTTTGCCGTTGGGCCTGCTGCTGGCATGGTGCCTGGACGCAGTGATCAATGTGCAGGCGTTCGGCTGGCGTCTGCCGTTGCAGGTATTCCCGTGGCAGCTTGCCCAACTGTTGGGGTTGGCGATGCTTGCCACCTTGTTGGCGTCGGCCTGGCCGCTGTGGCAGTTGTACCGCAGCCGCCCGGCGGATTTGCTGAGGACCTTTGCCAATGAAGATTAAAGCGCTGTTGTGGGCAACGGTCGTGCTGTTGAGCGCGTGCGACAAAGTGCCGGCGCCGGAAGAAAGCTTCGCGGGCCTTGGCAGCGATGCGGCGGACTTTGCCCAAGTGGTGCCCGGTAAGGTTTTCAGCTTTCCCGAGGACCATGGCCCACATGATGGCTTTCGCATCGAATGGTGGTACGTCACTGCCAATCTCAAGGATGCGCAAGGCAACCTGTTTGGCGTGCAGTGGACATTGTTTCGCAATGCCTTGAAGGCCGGGCCTACACAGCCGGGCTGGCACGACTCGACGGTTTGGCTGGGCCATGCCGCCGTCACATCCGCGACCCGCCACTATGCCGCCGAGCGCTACGCCCGTGGCGGCATTGGCCAAGCGGGCGCTCAGGCGGTGCCGTTCAACGCCTGGATCGATGACTGGAATTTCGTCACCCGCCCAGGCGCCGCAAGCCCGTTGGCGGATATGCAACTCACGGCCCGCGGCCCGCAGTTCGCCTACGACTTGCACCTGACGTCGAACCGACCACTGGTGCTGCAGGGCGACAAGGGCTACAGCCGCAAATCTGATCAAGGGCAGGCGTCTTACTACTACAGCCAGCCGTTTTTTGCGGCGGCCGGCAGCGTCACCCTCGACGGTAAAACGTACCAGGTCAGCGGCCCCGCCTGGCTCGACCGCGAATGGAGCAGCCAACCCCTGGCAGCCAGCCAGACCGGTTGGGACTGGTTCTCGCTGCACCTGGACCGTGGCGAGCAGTTGATGCTGTTTCGCGTGCGGCAAAAGGACGGCGCGGGTTACCTGACTGGCACCTGGATCGACCAGCAGGGCCACACCCAGACCCTGCACAATGCCGATATCCAGCTCACACCACTGGCCACCACCGACATAGACGGGCGCAGTATTCCCACGCGCTGGTCGCTGAAAATTCCCGCCAAACAACTGGATATCACCCCCCTGGCCGTTAACCCGAACGCGTGGATGAACCTGAGTATTCCGTATTGGGAAGGGCCGGTGCAGTTTGACGGTGGCGTCGGGTATTTAGAGATGACGGGGTACTGACTGCGCGTGGTCTTTTTCCTGTAGGCGCGAGTTCACATCCGCCTAAAAAATACTGTACATGCATACAGTCATGTTCTACAGTCCATCCCAGGTGACCGGATGTCACCGGTCACCCGAGCTTCAATTTTTTAACTATGGATGGATAAAAAATGAAACCCACAAAAGCCCTGATGCTGGGCGCGGCCATGATGGCCTCCTGCTTGATTTCGGCCTCTGCCCTGGCCGAGCAAACCCTTCCCCAACTCACCCCCGGAACGGTCAATCAAGGTCTGATTGACGCGCTGAAACCTGGCGGCACACTGACTGCGGTGCCGATCTCGGACGAGCTGCGGCAAAAGTTTTTGGACGCCAAAAATGGCAAGGCCAAAGCCCCTTCCAAAGCGGCCAAGTCGGCGCCGTTCAACACGGCTGTCAGCGCGTTGAAAAAACCGAGCCAGGCCTCCCTTAAAAGTGCGGCTGTCGCCGCCTTTGAACCGCTGTTTCCCACCCTGGAGATCAACACGCTGTACACCATCACCGAGGTGCAAACCGGCCAGGAATTTCCTTACCACTTCAACCTGCCGCAAAACGCCCGGGTGCTGGTGCAGTTGATCGATCAGAGTGCTGGCGCCGATATGTCGCTGACCCTGTTCCGTGATGACGGCCAGGGTAATCCGCAGCTGATCGACACCTCCGACAACCCGGGCAATGCCGATGAATACCTGGGCGGCGTGCTGCCTGCGGGGGACTACTACTGGTACATGGTGGCCAAGACCGCGAACAACGCGCAGTTCAGTTTCGGCGTGGCGGTGGATACCAACATCGATGCCTTTGAGCCGAATGACAGCGCGCAAACTGCCTTTGTACTGCCGGACTCGATGAACAAGGTGACCGGTAATCTCGACAACGCCAACGACGTCGATTACTTCGACTTCAAGGCCGTACGGGGTCAAAGCGTGAGCATGTACCTGGCAGGCGATGAGAGTGGCAGCCGCAACCAGTGGATCTTCGACCGCTTCGATGGCACCAATTGGGTCACGGTGCCGGCCGGTTCCACCTCGACGTACCCGAGCGTAACGCCGGGCACGACCGTCAAGGTGCGTGTGCGTGCCAACCCTGCGGTGACGCAGGACCCGACCAAGCAGTACGCATTGAGCCTGGGCTCTACGCCACGGCTGAACACGTCGGATGTGAAGGGCGACAACATCGTGCGGGTGCCGGCATCGATCTTCTGGATGGCGACCCAGGCCGGACGCACGTTGAACTGGAGCACCAACTGGTCCGACTCCACTGGCGCACCTCTGTTGGGCGTCACGCCGATCCTGCGCGTCGACAAGCGCTTTGAGGGGACCGAGTTCCACTGGACCGACTTCAAGGCCAGCACCAACAGTGCGGGCACATCCCAGGCGAGTGCCGCGCTCGGTGAATGCTTCGGCGAATACCGCGTGCAATACCCGGACAGCAGCACCGGTGTGAAGTACAACTGGGACACCACCTTCAACTTCGGCGGCTGGCGTATCGAGTTGGACGAGTTCCCAGGCGTGGGTGTCGGCGGTGACAATGTGTCTTATGTGACCTTTGGGCACATCTGCACTCAGAACATCATCCATTGATCCGCTGATGCAGTGGAAAAGGGGCAGCCTGATCAGGCTGCCCCTTTTTTGTCAGTCACGCGCCAGCGCCAGCTTCAGCGGCAAGCGCGCCATGCTCTTACTGCTCAACGAGCCCAGGTACAACCAGTCGCCGTATTCCCGCGCGCTGGTGATCGGCGAGTAATTGCCTGTGCTGCCATCCTGCAAGTTGGCGATGACCTTGCCGTCGGTGTCCAACCCGAGCACGAAAGCTTTGTGCTCGATGGGGTTGGGCAGCACCATCAATGCCCGCACCATCACCTTGCGCAACAAGGGGTAGCCGGCGAAACCATCGAGCAATGGATTGCGTGGCGTGTACAGGGCGACCCAGAAACGCTCGTGCCCGTTGAAGCTGAGGTTGTCCGGCAAGCCTGGCAAGTTCTCGGCAAACAGATCGTGGCTGCCGGCTCGCTCGCCTTTGAGCCAATAGCGGCTGATGCGATAGGCGCCGGTTTCATTGACCAGCACATAGTTTTCATCCGGTCCCAAGGCTACGCCGTTGGCGAATTGCAGATGATCGAGCAACACCTGCGTGGTGCCGTTACTGAAGTCATACCGCAACAGGCGGCCATCGCCGCCATGCTCGATCACCGCTTCAGCGTCCTGGCCATAGCCCCAGCGGCGTGATGCATCGCTGAAATACCCATAGCGCCCACTGGCGTCGATGCTCACGTCATTGGTAAAGCCAAACGGTACGCCATTCGCGGCGCTGCTTAACGGCGTGAGTTGGCGGTTGGCATCGAGTGCAAGCAAGCCCTTGACCCCGTCAGCCACGATCAAACGCCCATCCGGGTGAAAGGCCAGGCCGAGGGTGCGGCCGCCGGTGTTGGCCAGCACCTCCAGGGTATGGCTGTCGGGCGCGGTGCGGATGATGCGACCGTCATGCAAGCCACTGATCAGAAAACCCTGCGCATCCAGCACCAGAGCCTCAGGGCCTTGAATGTCTTGTGCGCCAATCTTTTGTACGGCCTTAAGCCGCTGGTTCTCGGCGTAGGTGCCTTCCTTCATTGACGGCGCCGTGGGCGGGGACCAATTCACCGGTTGCACTTGGGTCGGCATCAGCAGCAGAAAGGTAATCACCGCAAGCGCAAGCACGAACAGTAAATGACGCGGGTTTTTGCGGCGGTGGCTCATGGCTTTTCCTGATTGTCGTGGGCGCTCGGTTCCCAGTGCAAGGTGCCGAACAGGTAGTCCATCAGCGGTAGAACGATATTGAAGTTGCGCCCTTGCATAAGCTCGCGACGGTGATGCAACGCGTGCAGTTGATGCATCTGGCGAATCCACGGCAGGCGTGCCACCGGGTGGTGAGCGGGCAGGTGTTCGCAGGCATGGAACACTTCATAGAGCAGGTAGCCGAGGATCATGCAGCCGGCAAACAGCCCGGCCACATTCGGGCTCAACTGCTTGAGCAGCCACCACGCGGGGAGGCTGATGATCAGGCTGTGCAGCACGATCAACCAGGCGGGAAACAGAATTACGCGCCAGTCCTTGGGGCTGTCGTAGGTCATGTGGCCGGGGGTGAAGAAGCTGTGATGATCACCGGTGTGGCGTGCGTAGAACAGCCGGGCGAAGGTATGTTTGCGGTGGCCGAGGTGGCGGTGGACGAGGTAAATGCACAGGTTGAAAAACACCAGGGTCAGCGGCACTGCCAGCCACTGGAGGGGAGTGATGTGCTCGGTAGAGGACCAGGCCAGGGTGATGCAGACGATGCCGTAGCCGAGCACAAAACCTGCATGCAGCCATGGGTTGTAATGGCGGTTCACTTCGCTGCGGTAGCGGCTGCGAAACGTTTCGGTGGGGTGTGCCATGGCGGGAAGCTCAGGATGTTTTTGTTGGAGGCTGAGCTTAGTTGGCGCGCGCGATTGTGCGAGTTTTTGCGCAGTGCACACCGCCTCTGTGGGCGCTGGCTTACCGGTGATGGCCTCCACTTGGAATGCCTGATGCACCGAGGTGTCTGCCTCGCCGGCCAGCCAGTTGCCCCATTTGACCGGGTTCACTTTGCAGTGCCATTGAACTCCGAGTGACCAATGGCCTCTTGCACAGCACCCATTTACTTGCTAGCTTCTCGCAAAATGTTAACGATAACATTTGCTCTAAAAATAAAAACAAAACAGAGATCCACGCCATGAAAATGCTCCCGAAAACCCTGTGTTTACTGGCTGTCAGCATCACCCTCGGCAACGCGGTCCCCGCTTTTGCCGACGCCGCCAAGCCCATTCGCATCGGCGCCTCCTTCCAGGAGATCAACAACCCCTATTTCGTCACCATGAAAAACGCCCTTGAAGAGGCGGGCGCAACCATCGGCGCGAAACTGATCATCACCGACGCCCGCCACGACGTGTCCAAGCAGGTCAGCGACGTCGAAGACATGCTGCAAAAAGGCATCGATATCCTGCTGATCAACCCGACCGATTCGGTCGGCGTGCAGTCTGCGGTCAAATCCGCCCACGCTGCCGGTGTCGTGGTGGTGGCAGTGGATGCCCAGGCCGACGGCCCGCTGGACTCTTTTGTCGGCTCGAAGAACTTCGACGCCGGCTTCCAGGCGTGTGAGTACCTGGCTAAAAACATTGGCGACAAAGGCAATATCGCGATCCTCGACGGCATCGCCGTGGTGCCGATCCTCGAACGTGTACGCGGTTGCAAAGAGGCCGTGGCCAAGCACCCCGACATCAAGATCGTCAGCGTCCAGAACGGCAAGCAGGAACGTGACCAGGCGCTGACCGTCACCGAAAACATGCTGCAGGCCCAGCCCACGCTCAAGGGTATTTTCAGTGTGAATGACAACGGCTCCCTCGGTGCACTCTCGGCCATCGAAGCCAGTGGGCTGGACGTGAAGCTGGTCAGCGTCGACGGCGCACCCGAAGCAATCAAGGCGATCCAGAAACCCGGCAGCAAATTCATCGCCACCTCGGCGCAATACCCCCGCGACCAGATCCGCCTCGCCCTGGGCATCGCCCTGGCCAAGAAGTGGGGCTCGCAAGTGCCCGCCACTCTGCCGGTGGACATCACCTTGATCGACCAGGCCAAGGCCAAGGACTTCAGCTGGTAATTCGCCCAGGCCCCACGCCAACCCGTGGGGCTTAAGGTCACCTACTGAATACGAGGTCGGCGGTATGAGCAGTCTTCTGAAGCTGGAAAATATCTGTAAGCGTTACCCGGGTGTGCAGGCCCTCAAAGCCATCAACCTGCAAGTGGAGCGCGGCGAAATCCATGCCCTGCTCGGCGAAAATGGCGCGGGCAAATCGACCCTGATGAAGATCCTCGGCGGCGTCGAGCATCAGGACGAGGGGCAAATCCTGATCAACGGCCAGGTGCAGCAGTTCGCGACCTACCGTGATGCGATTGCCGCCGGTATCGGCATCGTGTTCCAGGAATTCAGCCTGATTCCCTACCTCACGGCGGTGGAAAACATCTTCCTCGGCCACGAGCTGAGCAACCGCTTTGGCCTGTTGCGCAAGCGCGAGATGGTCGAAGCATCGGAGGCGTTGTTCAAGCGCCTGGGCGTGACGATCGACCTGCAATGTGCGGTCAAGCACCTGAGTGTGGCCGAGCAGCAGTTTGTCGAAATCGCCAAGGCGCTGGCCCTGGATGCGCGCTTGCTGGTGCTTGATGAGCCGACGGCAACCCTCACGCCCAGTGAAGCCGAGCTGCTGTTCGAGATCATGCGCGAACTCAAGCGCCAGGGCGTGGCGGTGATTTTTATCTCGCACCACCTGGAGGAGATTTTCCAGGTCTGCGACCGCATCAGCGTGCTGCGTGACGGCGGCAATGTGGGCGTGACCGATGTGGCCGACAGCGATATCGACCGCCTGGTCGAGATGATGGTCGGCCGCCGCCTGGAATGCAGCTTTCCAGCCAAGCCGACTGCCGAGCGCGGCCCGCTGTTGCTGGAGGTCAAGGACATCCAGCTGGTGCGCAACGGCCCCCACAACAGCTTCCAGCTGCACAAAGGCGAGATCCTCGGCTTCGCCGGGCTGGTGGGCTCAGGCCGCACCGAACTGGCGCTGGGCATGATGGGCGCGCTGCCGTCGGTGAGCAAAGACGTATGGCTGCGCGGCGAAAAAATCACCCTCGACGACCCGGGCCAGGCCCTGGCCCATGGCATCGGCCTGCTCCCGGAAAGCCGCAAGAGTGAAGGGCTGATCACCGACTTCAGCATTCGCGAAAACATCACCCTGAACAACCTGCGCAAATACCAGAACACTGGCGGCTTGATCGATAAGGGCCGCGAATGCGCCAGCGTCGACAGCCTGATGAAGCAGCTGTCGATCAAAGCCCCCAGCGGTGAGAGCCGGGTGTTCAACCTCAGCGGCGGCAACCAGCAAAAGGTGGTGATTGCGCGCTGGATCAACCACCACTGCGACGTGCTGGTGTTCGACGAGCCCACCCGTGGCATCGATGTTGGCGCCAAGGCACAGATCTACGCACTCATGCGCAGCCTTACCGAACAGGGCTACGCAATCATCATGATTTCCTCCGAATTGCCGGAAGTCATCGGCATGTGCGACCGCGTCGCCGTGTTCCACAAGGGCGCCATCGTCAAGGTACTCGAAGCGTCCGCCGTCAATCCTCAAGAGGTCATGCGCCATGCAACAGGGGGCTCAAGTGAATACGTCCATTAACACCGGCGACACCGGCCGACTGCGCCTGAACCTGGCGCGGCTGCTGCGTTCGCCGGCGTTTTATCCCTTTGTCGGGCTGGTGGTGGTGACCCTGGTGATGATTCTTGCCAGCGACACCTTCCTCACCGCCAGCAATCTGTCGAACATCGCCCGCCAAGTGTCGATCAACGCGATTATTGCGGTGGGCATGACCTGCGTGATTCTCACCGGCGGCATCGACCTGTCGGTGGGGCCGGTGATGGCGCTGTCCGGCACCCTGACCGCCGGCCTGATGGTCGCGGGGCTGCCGCCGGGCCTGGCGATTGGCGCCGGGATGTTGATCGGCGTGGCCTTTGGCATCGGCAACGGGCTGTTCGTCGCCTACCTGCATATGCCGCCGATCATCGTCACCCTGGCGACCATGGGCATCGCCCGTGGCCTGGGCCTGATGTACACCGACGGTTACCCGATCTCCGGGCTGCCGGAGTGGTTCGGCTTTTTCGGCCGCCAGAGCCTGTTCGGCATCGAAGTGCCGATCCTGATCATGCTGATCACCTACTTTGCCGCCTACGTGTTGCTGCAACACACGCGCATCGGCCGCTACATCTACGCCATCGGCGGCAATGAAGAAGCGGTGCGTTTGTCCGGGGTGCGCGCGGCGCGATTCAAGTTGCTGGTGTACGGCATCAGCGGCCTGACGGCGGCGATTGCCGGGCTGGTGCTGACTTCACGCCTGATGAGCGGCCAGCCGAATGCCGGCGTGTCATTCGAGCTGGATGCGATTGCGGCCGTGGTGCTCGGCGGCGCCTCGATTGCCGGCGGGCGCGGCGTGATCGTCGGCACGTTGCTCGGCGCGATGTTGCTCGGCGTATTGAACAACGGCCTGAACATGCTCGGCGTCTCGCCCTACGTCCAGAGTGTGATCAAGGGCGCAATCATCTTGCTGGCGATCTTTATCAGCCGTCAGCGCCATAAATAAACTCCTCTCAAGACAGGATCGAACACCATGGACAAGCACACCGAAATGCAAGCCGTCGTCTGCCACGGCCCCAAGGACTACCGCCTGCAACGCATCGGCAAACCCCAGGCACGCCCCAATGAACTGGTGATCCGCATCGCCGCCTGCGGCATCTGCGCCAGCGACTGCAAATGCCACTCGGGGGCGGCGATGTTCTGGGGCGGCGACAACCCGTGGGTCAAGGCGCCCGTGGTGCCGGGCCACGAATTTTTTGGCTACGTGGTGGAAGTCGGCGAGGGCGCTGAAGAGCACTTTGAAGTGGCGGTTGGCGACAAGGTCATCGCCGAACAGATCGTGCCGTGCAGCAAGTGCCGCTTCTGCAAGTCGGGTAAATACTGGATGTGCGAGGTGCACAACATCTTTGGCTTCCAGCGTGAAGTGGCCGAAGGCGGCATGGCCCAGTACATGCGCATTCCCAAGACCGCCATCGTGCACAAGATTCCGGAGTCGGTATCGCTGGAAGATTCGGCGCTGGTGGAGCCGATGGCCTGCTCGATTCATACCGTCAACCGTGGCGAAATCCAGCTGGATGACGTGGTGGTGATCGCCGGTGCGGGCACCCTCGGGCTGTGCATGGTCCAGGTGGCCGCGTTGAAGACCCCGAAAAAACTGGTGGTGATCGACATGGTCGATGAGCGCCTCGAACTGGCCAAGCAATTCGGCGCCGACGTGGTGATCAACCCATCCCGCGACAACGCCCGTGAGATCATCAACGGCCTCACCGACAGCTACGGCTGCGACGTGTACATCGAAACCACCGGCGTACCGGCCGGCGTGACCCAGGGCCTGGACCTGATCCGCAAACTCGGGCGTTTTGTCGAGTTCAGCGTATTCGGTGCCGAAACCAGTGTCGACTGGTCGATCATCGGCGACCGCAAAGAGCTCGACGTACGCGGCGCGCACCTGGGCCCGTATTGCTACCCGATTGCCATCGACCTGTTCGAGCGCGGCCTGGTCACCTCCAAAGGCATCGTCACTCACGACTTCCCGCTGGATCACTTTGCCGAAGCGTTCGAGTTGGCCAACTCGACGAAGTCGATCAAGGTGCTGTTGAAACCGGTGCTTTGAGATGAACTATGTCATGGGTGTCGACATTGGAACCCAGAGCACCAAGGCGCTGCTGGTGGATGCTCAAGGCACGATCATCGCCCAGCACAGCCAGGGGTATCGCGTCGATACCCCGAAAGTGCGCTGGGCCGAGCAATGGCCGCAGGTCTGGCTCGACGCGGTCGAGGCCTGCGTGGCGCAGTGCATGGCCAAGGCCGGGGTGGCAGCAGAGCAGGTCAAGGCGCTGTGCATCAGCAGCCTGTACGGCGGCTCGGGGATTGCCGTGGATGCGCAGATCACGCCGCTGCACCCGTGCCTGATCTGGATGGACCGCCGTGCCGGCGAGCAGGTGGCCTGGGTGCGCGAGCATGTTGACCTTGAACGCTTGTTCGCGGTCACCGGCAACTCGGTGGACAGCTACTACGGCTTCACCAAGATGCTCTGGCTCAAGCAGCATCAGCCGCAAGTATGGGCCAACACGCGTTACCTGCTGCCGCCCAACAGCTATATCAACTGGTGCCTTACCGGTGAACTGGCAGTGGACCACAGCAGCGCCGGCAATATCGGCGGCGTCTATGACGTGGCGCAGCGCGGCTGGTCCGAAGACATGCTCGCAGCACTGCAGATACCGCTGGCAATGATGCCTGAGCGGTTGGTGTATTCCGGCGAGGTGGTGGGTGGGCTGCTGGAGACCTGGGCCGCGCGCCTGGGCCTGCAGGCAGGCACACCGATTCTCGCCGGTGGCGTGGACGCGGCGATGGCGACCCTGGCCGCAGGCGTTACGCAGCCGGGCAACCATGTGGCAATGATCGGCACCAGCATGTGCTGGGGCTATCTGAACCAGCACGTCGACGCACGCCACGGCCTGGTGAGCATGCCCCACGTCTATAACGGCCATCGGGACCTGTACATCTTCGGCGGTGCAATCACCGCCGGGGCATCGGTCAGCTGGTTTCGCGAGCAGTTCTGCCAGGCCGAAGAGCAACAGGCCAAGGCTACTGGCCAGGACAGTTTGGCGTTGCTGGAACAGCGCGCGATGAAGATCCCGGCAGGCAGCGAAGGCTTGTTGTTCCTGCCGTACTTGATGGGCGAACGCAGCCCGGTGTGGGATGACCGTGCCAGCGGCAGTTTTGTCGGGCTGAACCTGTATCACAGCCGCATTCACCTGTACCGCGCGGTGCTCGAGGGGGTGAGTTTTGCCCTGCGGCACAATATCGAAGCCGGCACCCAGGGCGCGCAATCACTGG
The DNA here is from genome assembly GCF_900215245.1 of Pseudomonas fluorescens. Classification (GTDB taxonomy): domain Bacteria; phylum Pseudomonadota; class Gammaproteobacteria; order Pseudomonadales; family Pseudomonadaceae; genus Aquipseudomonas; species Aquipseudomonas fluorescens. Next base: position 6,417,842 of record NZ_LT907842.1, on the reverse strand, counting down.
ACCCGCGGCTGATTGTGGTCGGTGGCGCGAGTCATTCGGATTTGTGGATGCAGATTATTACGGACATCACGCGGTACCCGGTTTACACCATCGTGCAAGAAGTTGAGGCGGCAATGGGCGCGGCGTTGCTGGCTGCGCATACGCTGGGGTTGGTGAGCGATGCGCAGATGGACAAGGGCTGGGTGCAATTGGAACTGCGCGCGCAGCCCAAGCGCGAGAATGTCGTGACCTATGACCGCGCGTTTGGCGAGTATTTGAAGCTGTATCCCGCGTTGAAACCGATCATGCACAGCTTGCAATCCGATTGATTCAACACGGTCCGAATGTGGGAGCTGGCTTGCCTGCGATAGCGGTGTATCAGTGGCAAATGGGCTAACTGGCCCACCGTAATCGCAGGCAAGCCAGCTCCCACAGTGGACCTTTATTGTCTATGGAAGAGTGACCATGACCACCACCTTCAACTTCACCCACCGGCGCATTCTCGTCACCGGTGCCACCAGCGGCATCGGCCATGAGATTGCCCTTCAGCTCATCAACAGCGGCGCCGAAGTCTTCGCCCTCGGCCGCGACGCCGAGGCCTTGGCCAGGTTGGGCTGCCACGCGGTGTGCGTGGACATCGCCGACAGCGCCGCCCTCGACAACGCCCTGCATGACCTGCCGCCACTGCACGGCCTGGTCAACTGCGCCGGTATTTCCCGGCTTGAACCCGCCGCCGCGATCAGCGCCGCCGCCTTCGATCAGGTGATGCACGTAAACGCCCGTGCCGCCGCCCAGGTCGCCAGCCGGGTCGCGGCAAAAATGATCGAGGCGAAGCTCGCCGGCAGCATCGTCAACGTCTCCAGCCAGGCTTCGTTGGTCGCCCTCGACGATCACCTCAGCTACTGCGCCTCCAAAGCTGCCCTGGACGCCATCACCCGCGTGCAATGCGCCGAGTGGGGCCGCTTCGGCATTCGCGTCAACAGCGTCAACCCCACGGTCACCCTCACGCCGATGGCCGCCATGGCCTGGTCCGACCCAGCCAAGCGCGATCCGGCGTTGGCGGCCATTCCCTTGGGGCGTTTTGCTCAGACGCTGGACGTGGCGCTACCGGTGCTGTTCCTGCTCAGCGATGCCGCCGGCATGATCAGCGGCGTGAGCCTGCCGATCGATGGCGGCTACACCAGTCGCTAGCCGTTTTCCAACTGGCCGGCGATGACCACCTTGTCCCGTGGCTTGTACGGGTCTTCCAGGCGGTCAAGCAGCAGGCGTACCGCGCTGCTGCCGGCCAGGGAGGCGTCGTGGGCCACGCAGGCGATTGGCACGCCAAAGATATCGGCGAAGGGCAGGCGGTCGATGCCGCAGATGGTCAGGCTGTCATGGGGGATGTTGTGCATGCGCAACGCGCGCAGGGCACCGAGGGTGATCAACTGGTTAAAACCCATGATCGCGTCCGGCGCCGAGTGTTCGGCGAGGTAGTCGAGGGTATGCAGGTAAGACGGCATCAGCGTGTAGTCGCCAGCCTGCACTTCGACCTGTACGTGCGGATGTTCAGCGAGCACTTCGCGCAGGCCCTTGAGGCGCTCCACGGTGATCCGTGAATGCTCGGGGCCGGTCAGCACCAGCAGGCGCTTGAGGTCGGGCGTCTGGCGCAACAGGTAGTGCGCGGCCTGAATGCCGCTGTGGTAATTGTCGAGCACCACGCGGCTGAACGGGCTGTCGTGGATCGTACGGTCGAGCAGCACCACCGGGGTCTTGCCGTTGCCCAGCCGCTCCAGGTAATCGGGCTGGTAGCTCGGCTCATCAGAGACCGGCGACAGGATGATCCCGGCCACGCGGTAGCCCAGCAACGTGTCGACGGCTTTGCTTTCCAGCTCCGCCAGCTCGTCGGTGTCCACCAGCATGATGGTGTAGCCGTGCTGCTTCGCCTCGCGGGAAATCGCCTTGATCATTTCGCTGTAGAACGGGTTGTCCACCGACGCGGTGATCACGCCAATGATCAGGCTTTCACTGCGTTTGAGCCCACGGGCGAAGGCGTTGGGCACATAGTCCAACTCCCGCGCGACGTCGAGGATGCGCGCCAGCGTGGCGGGTTTGACCTGGTCAGGTTTGTTCAGCGCTCGCGAGACCGTGATAGTGGTCATGCCGACCCGTTTGGCAATGTCGCTGATGGTGACGGACTTTTTCTTGTTCATCGATAAGGCTGCGAAAGGAAACACCCGCAGGCTAGCACGCGCCGTGGTGTACGGTGATTCAAATCAGCGGGTCCCAGCGTTGTGACCAGTCACTTTCGGCTTTGACCACCTCGCGCAGCAGCGCCAGCGCCTGCTGCAACACGGCACTGTCGCGCGCCCGTGAGTACACCAGGTAGGTCGGGAAACTGAATTCCGGCGCCTTCGGCACCCGCTGCATCACGCCGCTGTCCAGGTAGCTCTGCACCACGCGCGTGCGGAAATACCCGGCGCCGCCATTCTCCAGGATGTACTGCAACGCCAGCGGCCCGAGGTTGAAGCTCAGCGCTGCACGGGCTTTGTCGGGCAGCGCGGCATCATGCTGCTGGCGAAAGCCCGGGCCCCAGTCAATGTAGATATACGGCGCCGGCTTGCTCACCCGTTGCACCAGGATCAGTTTTTCTTCCAGCACCTGTTCCACCTGCAACCCCGGCCAGTACTGCGGTTGGAACACTAATGCGGCATCCAGCACACCCAGTTCCAACTGGCGCAGCAGGTACTCGCCTTCGCGTATTTCGGTGCGCAGCGCGTGCCCTGGGATATGTTCGCGCAGGGCCTGCGCCCAGCCGAGCATCAGCGGGTTGCACAGGCTGACCTCGCCGCCGATATGCAGCACGTTGCGGTAGCCATCCGGCAGCGGCAGGTCACGCTTGGCGGCTTCCCAGGTTTGCAGCAATTGGTTGGCGTACACCACAAAGGCTTCGCCATCGGCGGTCAACCGCGCACCGGCGCGGTTGCGCACAAACAGCGTGCTGCCCAACTGGCTCTCGAGGTTTTTTACGCGTGCGGTGATGGCGGTCTGGGTGACGTGCAGTTTCTCGGCCGTCGCAGCCAGGCTGCCGCAGCGGGTGATTTCGAGAAACGTGCGTGCCAGTTCGATGTCCATAAGCGTCCCGGGTGATGAAGAGGGACAGTGTAATGGAATGTGCTTGAAACGGTGGGCGCCGGCGTGCCGGCGCCCACCGTTGATTGCCTTTCAGCTCAAGCTCGGCTGAGCGTTATTGAAGACCGATGGACCAGCTGTGTGTGGTCTGGTCGTCGTGGCGCTGTTCAAGGTCATCTTCATACTGGCAGCGCGGGCCTTTGCAGGCGTACTCGAATGTCACCGGCGGCTTGGTCTTGACCGGGAATAACGAGGTGGCGGTCGCGGGGGCGTCGTGTGGCGCTGCCTCGGTGACAGGTGCTTCGTACGTCAAGTCCAGCGCGCTGGCGTGGGCCATGGCCGGCAGGAGGGCGAGTACGGCACTCGCCAGAACGGTCCTGGTGAATCGCATTGGAAACAATCCGCGCAAAAAAAGAGGCGCGAATTATAAGCCAAACGCGACCGGAGGTGCACAGGGCCGTCCCCGGTCGAAAGCTGCGGTTCAGAGTAGGCGCGGTGCGGCAAGGTGTTCGGTGGGGAATGCCTTGGCATACACCTGGCAAACCCGCAGCACCTGCTCATCGGCAAATCGCGCGCCCACCACATGCAAGCCCACCGGCAAGCCATTCGGGGCCAACCCGCACGGCACTGACGCCGTCGGTTGCTGCGTGAGGTTGAAGGGATAGGTAAACGGCGTCCACTCCATCCATTCCTGCATGCCCGAACCCGGTGGCACGTTGTGCCCGGCTTCAAACGCAGTGATCGGCATCATCGGCGAGACCAGCACGTCGTAGTGCTGATGGAACGCCGCCATCCTGGCGACCAGTGCCGCGCGGGCTTCGAGGGCCGCGCTGTAGTCGCTGAGGCTGAGCTGTTCGCCGCGTTGCGCAATGCGCCGCAAACCCGGGTCCAGCAAGTGTTTTTGCGCCTCGCTCATCGGCCCGGTCAGGCGTGCGGCGCCGGCGGCCCACAAGGTGCTGAACACCTCCAGTGGGTCGCTGAAGCCCGGGTCGATCTGCTCGACATGCGCGCCCAATTGCACCAGGCCCTCAACCGCTTGGGCGACCACCTTGGCGACGTGCGGATCAACATCCACGTAGCCGAAGGTCGGGCTGTAGGCGACTCGCAGGCCTTTGAGGTGCGTACCTGGCGTGAGCCACGGGGTGGTGCGCGGTGCGCCGATCAGGCCATCGCGTGCATCCGGTTGAGCGACGGTTTGCAGCATCAGCACACTGTCTTCGACGGTGCGGGTCATCGGCCCCAGGTGCGACAGGATCGTCATGGAGCTGGCCGGCCATTGCGGTACGTAACCAAAAGTTGGCTTGATACCGAAGGTGCCGGTGAAGGCGCACGGAATTCGGATCGAGCCACCGGCATCGCTGCCTTGGTGCAGCACGCCAAGGTTCAGCGCTGCCGCCGCACCGGCGCCACCTGACGAGCCGCCCGCCGTGGTGCGGGTGTCCCATGGGTTGCGGGTGATGCCGTACAACGGGTTATCGGTGACGCCTTTCCAGCCGAATTCAGGTGTGGTGGTCTTGCCCAGCAGTACCGCGCCGGCTTTGCGCATCAAGGCCGAGAAGGGCGCGTCCACGTCCCATGGGCCTTCGGGTGAGGAGGTGCGTGAACCCTTGCGGGTGGGCATGCCAATCGTCAATGTGAGGTCTTTGATGGAGGCAGGCACCCCATCGAGTGCGCCGCACGGTTGGCCCTTGAGCCAGCGTTGCTCCGACGCCCGCGCAGCCTGCAATGCCCCTTCAGGGTCGACATGGCAGTAGGCATTCACCATCGGGTTGTAGCGTTCGATACGCAGCAAGGCGTCCTCGGTGACGTCCACCGGCGACAGGGTTTTGTCCCGAAAGTGCTTCAGCAGTTGCACTGCCGTCAGTTGGCCAATCTCACTCATGCCAGATCCCCCTGGGCTGCGTTGACCATGGCGCGCAGCAACACCGCACAGCCCGCCGCGAGGTCATCCGGCGCAGCGTTTTCGATTTCGTTGTGGCTGATGCCGCCTTCGCACGGCACAAAGATCATCCCGGCCGGGCCGAGTTCGGCGACGAAAATGGCGTCATGCCCGGCGCCGCTGACGATGTCCATATGGCTCAAGCCCAGGGTCATCGCGGCGTCACGCACGGCGTTGACGCAGGCCGGGGCGAAGTCCAGTGGCGGGAAGTCGGCGGTGGGTGTCAGTTCAACACTCAGGCCGTGGCGTTGGGCCGTGGCTTCGATCACGCCGCGCACCTCATCCACCATGGCCTGCAAGGTGTCGGCATGCAGGTGGCGCAGGTCGATGGTCATGTGCACCTGGCCAGGAATCACGTTGCGCGACCCTGGGTGCAGGTTCAGGCAGCCGACGGTGCCACAGGCGTGAGGCTGTTGCTGATGGGCGATACGGTTGACCGCGCTGACCACTTCGGCGGCCCCTACCAGGGCGTCCTTGCGCAGGTGCATCGGCGTGGGGCCGGCGTGGGCTTCAACGCCGGTGAGGGTCAGGTCGAACCACTTCTGGCCGAGGCAGCCCATGACCACGCCAATCGTGGTGGCCTGGTCTTCCAACACTGGCCCTTGCTCGATATGCGCCTCGAAATACGCGCCCACCGGGTGGCCGAGCACCGCACGCGAACCGGCATAGCCGATACGCTGCAGTTCGGCGCCCACCGACAGGCCCTGGTCGTCGAGTTTGGCGAGGGTGTCCTGCACGTCGAACTTACCGGCAAACACCCCGGAGCCCATCATGCATGGCGGGAAACGCGAGCCCTCTTCGTTGGTCCACACCACCACTTCGATCGGCGCTTGCGTCTCCAGCTGCAAGTCATTGAGTGTGCGGATCACTTCCAGCCCGGCCATCACCCCGTAGCAGCCGTCGAACTTGCCGCCGGTAGGTTGGGTGTCGATATGGCTGCCGGTCATGACCGGGGGCAGGGCGGGGTTACGCCCGGCGCGGCGTGCAAAGATATTCCCGATGGCGTCGACACTGACGCTGCACCCGGCCGCCTCGCACCAGTGCACGAACAGGTCGCGGGCCTGGCGGTCGAGGTCGGTGAGCGCCAGGCGGCACACGCCGCCTTTGACGGTGGCGCCGAGCTGGGCGAGGTCCATCAACGATTGCCACAGGCGGTCGCGGTTGATCAGCGGGGCGTTGCTCTTGAGGGGGTGCGCAAAACTGTTCATGTGCAATCTCCGGTCAGGCACTCAGGGCCAGGTAGCGGTTCTTGATCGTCGGGTCGGCGCGGAAGGCGGCGGCGCTGCCTTCGTACACCACGCGGCCCTGTTCGAGCACGTAATGGCGGTCGGCGAGCTTGTCGCAGACCATCAGGTTCTGTTCCACCAGCAGCACCGGCAGGCCGTCGTCCTTGACCTTGCGCAGGATCTTCACCAGTTCGTCGACGATCACCGGGGCCAGGCCTTCGGTGGGTTCGTCGAGGATCAGTAACTTGGGGTCGTTGAGCAGGGCGCGGGCGATGGCGAGCATCTGTTGTTCGCCACCGGACAGAGCGTGGCCGGCGTTCTTACGGCGCTCCTTGAGGCGCGGGAACATGCCGTACACGTCCTCCATCTGCCAGCGGCTGGTCTTGCGCACCGCGATGCGCAGGTTTTCCTCGACGGTCAGCAGGCGGAAGATCCCGCGGTTCTCCGGGACCAATGCCAGGCCCTGACGAGCGATTTCAAAGATTTTTTGCCCGACCAGCGCCTGGCCGTTGAAGTGAATCTGGCCCTGACGCGGGCAGATAATCCCCAGGATGCTGCGCAAGGTGGTGGTCTTGCCGGCGCCATTGCGCCCCAGCAGCGTGACCAATTCGCCGGGATTGACGGTCAACGACACGCCTTCGAGTACATGGCTTTTGTCGTAGTAGGAATGGATATTCTCGACGATCAGCATCAGGCGGCCTCTCCCAGGTAAGCAGTGCGCACGCGTTCATCGGCGCGCACGAATTCCGGCGTGCCTTCCACCAGGATTTGCCCGTGGCTCATCACCGTGATGCGTTGGCTGATGGACATGACGATGCTCATGTTGTGTTCGATCAGCAGCACCGTGTGGTCGCGGCCGAGGTCGCTGATCAGTTGGGTCATGATCGGGATGTCATCGATGCCCATGCCCGAGGTGGGCTCGTCAAGCATCAACAGCTTTGGTTTGGAGCAGATCGACATACCCACCTCCAGCACGCGCTGCTGGCCGTGGGACAACTCGCCGGCCAGGGTGCCGGCGCGGGCCGTGAGTTGCAGGCGTTCGAGCACCTGGTCTGCCATCTCCAGGTGTTCGCGCTTGCTGTCCACCTGGCGCCAGAAATTCAGCGCCCTGGCACCGTCGCGGCCTTGTGCAGCCAGGCGCAGGTTCTCGCGCACGCTGAGGTTCTGGAACAGGCTGGTGAGCTGGAACGAGCGCGCCATGCCCAGGCCGACACGGGCGTGAGCGGGCTTGCGCATCAGGTTCTTGCCGTCGAAATGAATCGCCCCGGCGGTGGCCTGGCGTTCGCCGGTCAGGCAGTGGAACAGGCTGGTCTTGCCCGCGCCATTAGGGCCGATGATGGTGTGGATGGTGCCGGCTTCGACCTTGAGGTTAACGCCGTTCACCGCGTGGAACGCGCCATAGGCCAGTTCCAGGTCTTTGGTTTCCAGCAGGATGCTCATAGCCCTTCCTCCTTGACGACGGCGGCGGTTTTGCGGCTGCCGCGTACGCGTTCGAACAGCGCCGACAAACCGCCCCACAAGCCACCACGCATGAAGATCACCACCAGGATCAGAATCACCCCGAGCAGCATCAGCCAGCGCGGCCACAGGTCGGAGAGGAAGTCCCCCAGCAGTACGATGGAACCTGCGCCCAGCAACGAGCCAAACAGCGAGCCGGTGCCGCCGACGATGGTCATGATCAGGATGTTCTCGGACATCGCCAGGTCGATATTCGACAGCGGCACAAAGTGCAGCAGCATGGCGTACAGCGCGCCCGCAATCCCGGTGACCGCGCCGGACAGCACGAACACCAGGATCTTGAAATGGCGCGTGTCGTAGCCGATGGCCGAGGCGCGGGTTTCGTTTTCGCGGATCGCCATCAAGGTGCTGCCGAATGGCGACGCGATCACGCGGCGTGCGCCGATAAAGATCAACAGGAACAGCACGGCGACAAAGCCGTAGAACGCGCGGGCGTCGCTCAACGACAGCAGCACGCTGTCACCGAGGCGAATTTCCGGGCGCGGCACGCTGAGCAGGCCGTTGTCGCCGCCGGTCCAGTCGCTGAGGGTGTAGGCGACGAAGTAGGCCATCTGGCTGAACGCCAGCGTCAGCATCACGAAGTAAATACCGGTGCGTCGGATCGCCAGGGCACCTACCAACAGCGCCAGGAAACCACCGGCCACGGCGGCGCCGAGCAGGGCGGTGAACAGGCCCAGTTGCAGGTGGATCATCAGCAGCGCTGCGCAATAGGCGCCCGCTCCGAAGAAGATGCCTTGGCCAAACGACAACAGCCCGGTGTAGCCCAGCAACAGGTTGCAGGCCAGGGCGGCCATGGCAAAGATCAGGATTTCGCTGGCCAGGGTGGCCGACGGTAAAATCAGCGGCAGGCCGATCAGCACCGCCAGTACCCAGAGCAGCATGGCTTTGGACTGAGTCTTGGCAAACGGCAGGGGGTTTTTCTCGCTCATGTCAGGCTCTCCCGAACAGGCCGTAAGGACGCACCAGAATCACCACGGCCATCGCGCCGTAGATCATCAGGCTCGCGCCTTGGGGCCAGAGTGTGGTCATCAGGCTTTGCACCACGCCCACCAGCAAGCCGCCGACCAGTGCGCCGCTGAAGGAACCCATGCCGCCGATCACCACCACCACGAAGGCGACCCCGAGAATTTCCGGGCCGACGAAGGGTTGGGCGCCGCGCAGCGGCGCGAACAGCACACCGGCCACGCCAGCCAGGGCCACGCCCAGGGCAAAGGTCATCGAAAACAAACGCAAGATGTTGGTGCCCAGCAGCGATACGGTTTCAGTGCTTTCACTGCCCGCGCGCACCAGGGCGCCGAAGCGTGTGCGTTCCAGCAGCAGCCACAGGCCCAGGCCCACCAGCCCGGAAAACACGATCAGAAACAGGCGGTAGTAGGGGTAGACGAAATCACCCACCACCAGCACGCCGCGCAGCAGTTCCGGCACGGCGACGCTTTTGCCCACCGGGCCCCAGATCATCACGCTGGCTTCCTGGATGATCAGCGCAATCCCTAAGGTCACCAGGATCTGGAACATGTGCGGCAAGTGATAAATCCGCTGGATCAATAATCGCTCGATGACCCAGGCCAGCGCGGCCACCACCAGCGGCGCAATCAGCAGCGCCAGCCAGAAGTTGCCGGTGAGGCTCACGGCGGTGTAGCAGATGTAGGCGCCCAGCAGGAAAAACGCGCCGTGGGCGAAGTTGACGAAGTTGAGCAGACCGAAAATGATCGTCAGCCCGACCGCGATCAGAAAGTAGATCATCCCCAGCCCAAGGCCGTTGAGTATCTGGAACAGGTAAAGATTCAGCATGCAGAAACCCTCGGACAGCTGGCCGCGGGGGCGGCCCTGTCGTGTGCAACCGGTGATGGTTCAGCGGATCAGCCGAGCACGCAGCTCGTGGCGTCCACCGGCGGGAAGGACTGGCCGGCGCTGAGCACCTTGGCCAGGTCGTCCTTGTCGGCCATCTCGGCGCTGGCTTTGCCGATCATCAGGTAGTAGTCCTTGATCACCTGGTGGTCACCGGCGCGGATTTGCTCCTTGCCGGTCGGGCCTTCGAAGCTCAGGCCTTGCAGGGCCTTGGCGACGGTCGGGCCGTCGAAGCTGCCGGTGGCGATAATGGTGTCGAGCATTACTTTGGTGCTGATGTAGTCGGCAGCCAACGGGTAGGTGGGGTTGATGCCGTATTTGGCCTGAGTCAGCTTGACCAGTTCACGGTTGAGCGGGCTGTCGACCTGATGCCAATACTGCGCACCGAGGTACACGCCTTCGAGCACATCGCTGCCCAGTTCCTGGAACTGATCAAGGCCGGCGGACCACACCAGCAGCACTTTCATGCGCTCCTTGATACCGAAGTTCACCGCCTGGCGCAGGGTGTTGGATGACTGGCTGCCGAAGTTGAGCAGGACCAGCACATCGGGCTTGGCCGCGATGGCATTGGTCAGGTAGCCGGAGAACTCTTGCTCCTGCAAAGAGTGATAGCTGTTGCCGACGTGTTCCAGACCGTGGTCCTTGAGCACGGTTTTCGCGCCTTCGAGCAAGGCTTCGCCGAATACATATTGCGGGGTGATCGTGTACCAGCGCTTGGCGTCCGGCAGCAGCTTGATCAACGGCACAATGGTTTCGCGGATCGCGCCGTAGGTCGGCACCGACCAGCGGAAGGTGGCCTTGTTGCAGTCCTTGCCGGTGACTTCATCGGCGCCCACCGGGGTCATGAAGACGCCGCCGACCTTGTCGACTTCCTTGGCCACCGCCAATGCCGATGACGACAGCGTGCAGCCCTGGAAGAACCGTGCGCCATCCTGCTGGATCGCCTCCTGGACCTTGCGCACCGCCTTGCCGGCGTTGCCTTCGGTGTCGATGACTTTGTAGTTCAGTGGGCGGCCGAGGATCTCGGGGTGCTGCTCTACCGCCAGGCGCGAACCCATGTCGGCAAACTTGCCATAGCTGGCAAAGGCGCCGGACATGGACTTGAGGCCGTAAAAGGTAAACGGCTCGGCGGCGAATGCAGAGCGCACACTCAACGGAAGGCTGAGCGCGGCGGCGGCGGTAAGACTGGCTTTCAACAACGTACGACGCTGCATGGGGTGACTCCCTGGTTTAGTTATTGGCAGGAGCGGCAATGGCGATACGGTGGAGCAGGGCCTGTGGGCAGGCCTGTTATTGAGTTGGGTGAAACGGTCCGACGGTTGAAGCTCGGTCAAGTGTGGGCGCTGGGTTTGCACAGGGTGATTGCTGGTGTTCTCAGTGGTTGTGATCAAACTCCAGCAAAAAGTGCGGGCTGACCTCGCCTTCAAGGGCGGTCATATGGTGTTCGGCATCGCACATGTGCTCGTGCATCAAGCTGCGCACCGCGCGTTCGTCCTCGGCGCGGAAGGCGAGCAGCAACTGCTTGTGGTAGTCGAGGTTGGCCGCGTCGAACTGCTTGCGCTTGGGTTTGTAGGCTTTTTTCAGCACCACCAGATCGCGCAGCAGGTCGTTAAGAAATTGCGCCATAAAGCTTAACAACGGGTTGGGGCACGCCTTGGCCAGCAGGTTGTGGAACTCGAGTTCGGCCAGACGCTGTTCACGTTGGCCGGCTTCGCTGTCTTCCGGTGCACTGCAAAAATCGACGTTGTCTTGCAGGGCCTGATAGTCGTCTTCGCTCAAACGCCCGAGCACTGACACGGCCAGTTCCACCTCGATAACCTTGCGCAGTTGGTACACCTGCTCGCCATCCAGGTGCTGGAAGTGCAGGTAGTTGCGCAAGGCGCGGCTTGCCGGTTCGGTACCGGCCTGATTCAAGTAAGCGCCGCCACTGGGCCCGGTGCGCGTGCTCACCAGGCCTTCCACTTCGAGTGCCTTGAGCGCTTCACGCGCCGAGCCTTTGGAGCACTGGAAGCTTTCCATCAGCTCGCGTTCGGTGGGCAGGCGGTCGCCTGGCTTCAGGGCATCGGTGACGATGGAGCGCTTGACCGACTCGACAATCACGTCGGAGAGCTTCTGGCGTTTGCGTCGTAGCGGACGGCTGAGCATGGCGGTCTATTGATCCTATTAATGCGGATTAATAGCACTTAATAACGATTGAGCGAGAGCGTCAACGCAGTGTGTCGTTTTCGGCGCGAACAGGTCGTAAACACGGTGGCTATTCCCAGTTACCCAAGTCGAGGCAGCGCGTCGAAGGCGGCGGCTGTGTGCCGGATACCAGAAAATCACCCACCCACCGTTTGACGCACCCGGCGGCGACGGCGCGAGCCGACTCCTTGAGCAACAGTTGCTCGACACCGGACGCGGCCGGTTCACGGTCCTCGACGTTAACCAGCACCATGCGTGCAACGCGTTCCGGAAACAGCGCGGCATATCGCCCACCGACCCGGGTGCCTTCAGCATTGCCCAGGTAGTTGAGCTGTGTGTCGCCCAATTGCGCGCGCACAAACTCCATATCACGTGCGGCCTGCTCGACACCGTTGGGTTGGCTGAGGTCGCGGGCGCTCAATTCGATGACGTCATAACGGTTGACCAGTGTGCGATAGGCCTGGGTGGCGTAGGACTCCCAGCGGCTGACCAAATGGACGGCGAAGGTCGTGCCTTGACCCTTTTGCGGTTCACCCGATTGGATGAACACCATGCCCTCACGGCTCAGCGGCTGCCGTGCGCCGACACGGGTCAGCGATAGGAGCACATTGCCACGCTGGGGGTCGGCATAGTCGCGAGGCACGTTTACCCTGCCGCATTGAGTTCGGTCCAGAACCTCGGGGTCCGGCCGTTCGAAGGCGGGGAAGGGGCAGTCCAGCAGCCAGTCAATTGCGCTGGGCGCAATCAGTGGCGCGGTAAGCGCCCGGCTTGCTATCAGCCAGAGGCAGACGCACACCAGGCTTCTTACAAGAACGCTGGGTTTCATCAAGAGGTTCCGGGCAGCCGTTTGAAGGCGGCTTTTTTACCAAGGACCTTGGGTCAAAGAATGTAGGTTGGATAAACGCTTTGTGTAGGAATGTGGAGTTTTGTTATTGGGACTTGGCCTCCCAGCCGCCGCCCAGGGCTTTGTACAGCGCAATGCTGGCTTGCAGCCGTGACAGTCGCAGTTGCACATTCGCGTCCTGGGCCGCGTACAGCGTGCGTTGGGTTTCGAGCACAGTCAGCAGGTCTTCGGCGCCGGCCTGGTAGCGGCTTTCGGCGATCCTGAAGGCAGTCTGGGCCTGTTGCAATTCCTCGGTCTGCCATTCGCGCTGCTGGTCCAGGTGGGTGATGCTGCTGAGGGATTTCTCCACATCGGCAAAGCCGTTGATGATCGCGCCGCGATAGGTTTGCAGCAGTTCGTCCTGCCGTGCACGCGCCTTGTCGCGTTCAGCGCTTAAACGGCCATTATTGAAGATCGGCGCCACCAGGCCCGAGGTCAGGTTGTAGAACGGGCTGCGCAGCAGATCGGCGGCCTTGTAGGAACCCGAACCGAGCGTGGCGCCCAGGGTCACGGTGGGCAGCATCGCCGCACGGGCCACGCTCACATCGGCACTTGCCGCAGCCAGCTGTGCCTCGGCCTGGGCCAGGTCGGGGCGGCGGCTAAGCAGTTGGCTGGGCACGCCCGGGCCAATCACCGGCCAGGTCAGCGCCTGGAACGACTCGGTGCCCAGGTCCAGGGCCTGGACCGGCTGGCCAAGAAGGGCTGCAAGGGTGATCAACGATTCTTCGGCCACTTGTTGAATCAGCGGCAACTGGCGTTGCTGGCTGGCCACCAGACTCTTTTGTTGCGCCAGTTCCAGTGCGGTGGCGGAGCCCGCATCGTAGCGGGTTTGCACGAGGTCGAGCACATGGCGGGCATTCGCCAGGTTCAGCTCGGCGATCTGTTGGCGTTGGCGAGCAGCAAGCGTTTGCGCATAGCGGTCGGCGACGTTGCTGAGCAGGGTCAGCTCGACCGTGGCCTGGTCGAACTCACTCGCTCGCAGGCTTTGCAGCGCACTGTCGTGAGCGGCGGCGCGCCCTCCCCAGAAGTCCACTTCATAACTGGCGGTGAGGTTGGTGCCAAAGCTGTCGACGGTTTTGTTGCTTGCTGTGGCATCCAGCGATGCGTTGCCGCTGCCGTGCAGGAGTTTTTCGCGGCTGGCGGTGAGGTTGAAGTTCACTTCGGGTAACAACGGTGCCCCGGCAATGACCGCACTGGCCTGGGCCTGGCGCACCCGTGCCATGGCGGCGGCCACGTCATAACTGTCACGGCGAGCCTGGTCGACCAAGCGGTTGAGTGGCGGGCTGCCGAAGTGTGTCCACCAGCGCTGGTTGGTCGCCTGCGTTGCCTCCCGCTCGGCATATTGCCACGCCGGCGGCGGCGCTATGCTGCTGTCGACGTCGTGAGGAGTGCCTGCGCAGGCGTTGAGCAACAGGCACAGGCCAAGGACCGACAGGTGCGGTGTGATGAGTCGTTTATTCACTGGTCAAGGCCTTAACCGGATCGAGCCGGGCAGCTTTACGGGCCGGCATGAAGCCGAATGCGACACCGGTGACCAGTGCACAGCCAAATGCGCCGAGTACTGCCACCAGGGAAAACTGCACGGCGACTTCTGCCAGCATCAGCACGCCGCCCACCAGCAATGCCAGGGCAATGCCGAACAGGCCGCCGACGACCGAGAGCATCACCGCCTCGGTAAGGAACTGGCGCAGGATGTCACGCTGGCGCGCACCGGTGGCCATGCGGATGCCTATTTCGCGAGTACGCTCGCGCACGGTCATCAACATGATATTCATCACACCAATCCCGCCCACCAACAGGGAAATCGCGGCAATCGAACCGAGCATCAGCGACAGCGTATTTTGCGTGCGTGCCTCGGCCTGGATCATCGCCGCGTCATTGGTCAGGTGGTAGTCGCGCTTGTTGTTGTGCAGTGTTTGCATCAGTTGATCGATGGCCAGTTCCGCCTCGTGCACCTTGCGTGCATCCGCAGCGGCAATCACCACGTATTCGGGGTTATAGCTGCCTAACAGGCGCACGCTGGCGGCGGTGTAGGGGATGGCAACACGGTCGTCGCTGTCTTGCAAACCGGAGCTGGAGCCTTTTTCCGCCAGCACGCCAATCACCTGGAATGGCACGTTTTCTATCAGAATGTATTGGCCGATGGGGTTGATGACGCCCTTGAACAGCTTTTCGCGTACACGGTGACCGATCACGGCCACCGTTGCCCCGGAGCGCTCGTCGGCCTCGGTGAAGTAGCTGCCCTCGACCACCGGCCAGTTGAAGATCTCGGGAAAGTTGGTGTCATTGCCACCGACATAAGCCATGTAGTCGACATTGCCAAAACGCACACCGGCATAGTTGCCGTTGACGGGCATGATGCGCTTGACCTGCGGCAGCGTCGCCAGGGCCGCCACATCGTTGAGGGTCACAATCCCCATCGGGGTGCGCGGGTTGGGCGAAGAGCCACTGAGGTAGATGATGTTGGAGCCGAACGCGCCCATCTGTGCCATCACCTGGCGTTTGCTGCCTTCGCCCACCGCCAGCATCACCACCACCGACGCCACGCCGATGATGATCCCCAGCAGCGTCAGCGCAGTACGGAACCGGTTGATCCACATGACCCGCCAGGCCGCCAGCACGGCGTCGATCAGTTCGGCTTTCCAGGCGCCGTTATGTTCGGCGCCGTCGGCGAGGCGCTGGCGCAGGTCTACGGCTTGCAGCGCGTCGCGGTTGGCCGTGACGGGCACATGGGTTTCACTCAGCGCCGAATCGCGGATGATCAGGCCGTCGCGAATTTCGATGATGCGGTTGGCCCGCGCCGCGACTTCGCGGTCGTGGGTAATCAGGATGACCACGTGGCCCTGGCTCGCCAGCTCGTCGAGCAGGGCCATTACTTCGGCGCCACTGTGGCTGTCGAGCGCGCCGGTGGGTTCATCGGCGAGGATGATATGCCCGCCGTTCATTAACGCGCGGGCAATCGACACGCGTTGTTGTTGGCCGCCGGAGAGTTGGTGCGGGCGGTTGGCGGTGTGATCGGCCAGGCCCAGGCGGGTGAGCAGGGCCTTGGCGCGGGCGTGGCGTTCTGCGGCACTGATACCGGCATAGATCGCCGGCATCTCGACGTTTTCCTGGGCCGAGCCCGAAGGGATCAAGTGGTAACCCTGGAACACAAACCCAAAGGCTTCTCGGCGAAGCCAGGCCAGTTCGTCGCTGCCCAGGTGTGCGACGTTTTCCCCGGCGAACCGGTATTCGCCTTCCGTGGGGCGGTCGAGGCAGCCGAGGATGTTCATCAAGGTGGATTTGCCGGAGCCGGAAGCGCCGACGATGGCGACGAATTCCCCGGCATGGATCGACAGGTCGATCCCGCGCAATACATCGACCTGCGGGCTGTCGCCGCCGCCATAGGATTTACGGATGTTCTTGAGTTCGATCAGCGGCGTTGTCAAATCAACCCCCACTGCCGTTGGCCGGGCCGATCAACACATGATCGTCTTCCTTCAGGCCTTCCAGCACTTCAACCCGCAAGCGGTCGCTGATACCCAGGCGTACTGCGCGTTTCTCGATGGCGCCGTTTTTGGCCACGACCCGAGCGATCGGCTGGTCGGTGCCGGGACTGCCGAGCAGGGCCGCAACCGGTAGGGTGAGGACGTCCTTGACCTGGCTGGCGACGAAGAACACTTGAGTGGTCATTTCGGCCATCAGCGCGTTATCGGTGTTGTCCACATCCAGCAGCACGGTGTACAGCACCACACGGCCACTGCCGGTTTTGCTCGTACTGTTCGGGCTGCCATTGCCCTGGCTGGTTTCATTCAGCGGCTTGGGCGGTATCGGCAAAATCTGGCGCACGGTGCTGGTCCAGCGCCGGCTGCCGCCGCTGAGGGTGGTGAAGTAGGCGGTCATGCCGGGTTTGACGTGGCCAATGTCGGCTTCGGAGACCTCGGCCCACACGGTCATCGGCGACAGCCTGGCGATGCGCAGGATCAGCGGCGTCTGTTGCTGAGCATTGAGCGTCTGGCCAACCCGTGCGTCCACCGCGACGACGGTGCCGGCCATTGGCGCGAAGATGCGCGTGTAGCCCAGCTCGGCCTCGTCGCTGCGCAGGCTGGCCTGGGCCTGGCGGATCTGCGCCTGGAACATCCCGACGCGTGCCTGGGTGGCGTCCAGCTCGGCCCTGGCGGTTTGCACGTCTTCCTCGCGGGTGGCGTTACCGGCGGCCAGGCGTTGCTGGCGTTGGTATTTCTGGCGCGCCAGCGCGTGCTGAGCCTGCTGCTCCTGCAACTGGGCCTTGAGGTTTTCGATGGCGTAGCGGCTGGCATCGAGTTTGGCCTGCTGCGTGGCGGGGTCGATTTCCACCAGCAATTGGCCTTCCGAGACCTGATCCCCGGCTTCGACATGGATCTTGCGGATCTGCCCGGACGCCTGGGCGCCCACATCGACGTACCGGCGCGGTTGCAGGGTGCCGAGTGCCGTGACGCTGTTTTCAATGTTACCGCGCGTTACGGTGACCGTGGTCAGGGTGTCGCGGCCCGACGGCAACACCTGCCAGGCGGCCAGCGCAATGAGGGGAATCAGGCACGCGACAGCGAGCAGAGCGCGTCGGACGGGGCGAGGGCGTTTCATGCGTTGGTTCCAGCCAGGAAGTTTGGACCGCAGTTGCGGGGAGCTGACTGTTATACGAGAAAATCGCCCGAATATTTAGGTGCTTACATATGCCGTAACAGCTCCGTCGAATAAAAAAAACCGCCGTTGATGCAAGACTTCTTTAAAAGTAGATGAGAATTACTATAAATTGCACGCACTCAAACTGCCACTATCCGCTGGCTGTCGTCTTTAGCATTCAAGGATCTGATGCCGTCTTCCCAGACGGTCGGGAGTCATGTTGGAAAACTACTATCGCGAGCTGGTGTGTTTCCTCAACGCCAAGCTGGGCAACCGACAGGTGGCCGAGGATGTGGTGCATGACGCTTATGTCCGAGTGCTGGAGCGCGCCAGTGACACGCCGATTGAACAACCGCGGGCGTTTTTATACCGCACTGCGCTGAACCTGGTGATCGACGGCCATCGGCGCAACGCCTTACGCCAGTCCGAACCCCTGGAAGTGCTGGACAGCGAAGAACGCTTCGCCACCAGTTCGCCCCACGCCAGCCACGATCAAGCGCGCCGCCTGGATATGCTCGAACGTGCCCTGGCCGAGCTGCCGGCGGCCTGTCGCGAGAGCTTCCTGCTGCGCAAGCTTGAGGGCCTGTCCCACCCGCAAATCGCCGAGCACCTGAGCATTTCCCGCAGCCTGGTGGAAAAGCACATCGTCAACGCCATGAAGCATTGCCGGGTGCGCATGCGCGAGTGGGATGCGCACTGACCAATGATTAGTTAAATTTTATTTCACTGTCCTCGTTTCCTATCAACACACGGCCTGTTGTTCAGGCCTTGCAGGTATTCCCGCCCCACCGCCAAGGGGCTTATCCAGAGGACACTGGAATGACACAGGCAATTGCTTCGCCCGCGGTTCACGACCTGATCGGGATCGGTTTCGGCCCCTCGAACCTTGCGCTGGCCATCGCCCTGCAGGAGCGTGAAAAAGCCCAGGGCAAACTGGATGCACTGTTTCTCGATAAGCAGGCCGACTACCGCTGGCACGGCAATACCCTGGTGACCCAGAGTGAACTGCAGATTTCGTTCCTCAAGGACCTGGTGACCTTGCGCAACCCCACCAGCCCTTACTCCTTCGTCAACTACCTCAAGGCCCACGACCGCCTGGTGGACTTCATCAACCTGGGCACCTTTTACCCGTGCCGCATGGAGTACAACGACTACCTGCGCTGGGTTGCCGGGCAGTTCCAGGCCCAGGCGCGCTATGGCGAGGAAGTGTTGGCCATTGAGCCAATCCTGCATCAGCACCACGTCGAAGCGTTGCGTGTGATCTCCCGCGATGCGCTGGGCGAGCAGCATGTGCGCACCACCCGCTCGGTGGTGGTCAGCGCCGGTGGTACACCGCGTGTGCCGCCCGCGTTCAAGGCACTCAAGGATGACGGCCGGGTGTTCCACCATTCCCAATACCTGGCGCGCATGGCCCAGCAGCCTTGCGTGGAAGGCAAGGCGATGCGTATTGCGATCATCGGTGGTGGCCAGAGCGCGGCGGAAGCCTTTATCGACCTCAATGATAGTTTTGCCTCGGTGCAGGTCGATATGATCCTGCGCGGTTCGGCGCTCAAACCGGCCGATGACAGCCCGTTCGTCAACGAAGTGTTTTCACCGGCGTTTACCGACCTGGTGTTCCAGCAAGTCGGCGCCGAGCGTGAGCGCCTGGTCGCCGAATACCAGAACACCAACTACTCAGTGGTGGACCTGGACCTGATTGAACGGATCTACGGTATTTTTTACCGCCAGAAAGTCTCCGGCGTTGCCCGCCAGGCTTTCCGCACCATGACCGTGGTCGAAAAAGCCAGCGCCGGGCCGCTGGGCATCGAGTTGACGCTGCGCAACAACGCCAGTGGCGAAACCAGCCTCAGCCATTACGACGCAGTGATCCTGGCCACCGGCTACGAGCGCCAGATGCACCGCGAACTGCTGGCGCCGCTGCAAGCCTACATGGGCGACTTCGAGGTGGCCCGCGACTATCGCATCGTCACGGACGAGCGCTGCAAGGCGGGGATCTATATCCAGGGTTTCAGTCAGGCCAGCCATGGTTTGAGTGACACGCTGCTTTCGGTATTGCCGATTCGTGCCGACGAGATTGCCGCGTCGCTGTACGAAAACGATCGCAGCCGGGGCAAGGGGCGTTCGGTGCAGGACTTGCTGCTGGCAACTGCCAGCTGACAGGCTGCACTTGTGACAGGCAGGGCTGCCTGATACTGTACAAAAAACCAGTATCGGTAGCCCTCCATGCAGTTGATCGAAAAACTCAGCATCCTTGCCGACGCCGCCAAGTACGACGCTTCCTGCGCCAGCAGCGGCGCGCCCAAGCGCAGCTCCGAGGGCAAGGCGGGCCTGGGCTCCACTGATGGCATGGGGATCTGCCACAGTTACACTCCGGACGGGCGCTGTGTGTCGTTGCTCAAGGTGTTGCTGACCAACTTCTGTCTCTACGATTGCCAATACTGCGTCAACCGCCGCTCCAGCGATGTGCCCCGCGCGCGTTTCAGCCCCGAGGAGGTGGTCACCCTGACCCTGGATTTCTACCGGCGTAATTGCGTCAGCGGGCTGTTTCTCAGTTCCGGCATCATTCGTTCGGCTGATTACACCATGGAGCAACTGGTGCGGGTCGCCAGGCTCTTGCGCGAAGAGCATGACTTTCGCGGCTATATTCACCTCAAGACCATTCCCGAAGCCGACCCGGCGCTGATCGCCGAGGCCGGGCGTTATGCCGACCGGTTGAGTGTGAATATTGAACTGCCCACCGATGCCAGCCTGCAAACCCTGGCGCCGGAGAAGCAGATTGTGTCGATCAAGCAAGCGATGCAGACCATCTACACCGGCGAACAGACCGTCCTCAACGAGCCGCGCGCACCGCGTTTCGCTCCGGCTGGGCAGAGCACGCAGATGATCGTCGGCGCCGATGACACCGACGACAGCACCATCCTGCATGGCGCCGAGGCGTTGTACGGCAACTTCAAGTTGCGCCGTGTGTATTACTCGGCGTTCAGCCCTATTCCCAACAGCCCGAAAAGCGTGCCCCTGGCGGCACCGCCACTGATGCGCGAGCACCGTTTGTATCAGGCGGACTTCCTGCTGCGCAGTTACGGTTTCAGCGCTAATGAATTGTTTGAAGGCCCCGGGCACCTGGCGCTGGATATCGACCCCAAGCTCGCCTGGGCCCTGGAGCACCGCGAGGTGTTTCCGTTGGACCTGAATCGCGCCGAACCGACCTTGATTGCGCGTATTCCCGGCATCGGCCTGCGCACCACCCAGCGTTTGGTGGACCTGCGCCGCGAACGCAAGATCCGTTTCGAAGACCTGGCGCGCATGCGCTGCGTACTGGCGAAGGCCAAGCCGTTTTTCATCACCAGCGATTACCACCCGCAACAGGCTGAAAGCACCAGCGTGCTTTTGCGCGAGCAATTGCGCGACCGCCCGCAGCCACAGCAAATGGGCTTGTGGGGATGATCAGCCTGGAATGCGACAATCTCTTCAGTACCTGGCGCGAACAGGCGCGTTGGTTGCTCAGCCATCAGGTCGACCCCAGCCAGGTGAGCTGGGGCGAAGCGCAAGGGGCGGACCTGTTTGCTACCGATGAGCCGATACCGGAAGGGCTCGGCCCGTTCCAGGCGCGGATTCCCAAGGCGCTTTTGGAGCTGCTTGAGTCGGCCGCCTGTTATCACGGTGACCAGCGTTGGAGCTTGCTGTACGAGGTGCTGTGGCGGGTCAGCCATGGCGACCGCACCGCGATGCTGGCGGGTGACAAGCTGGGCAGCGAGTTGCAACGGCGGATCAAGCAGGTCAGCCGCGAAGCGCATCACTTGCATGCGTTCGTGCGGTTTATCGCATTGCCGGCGCAGGCGGGCGCAGCGTTACCGGAATACGTGGCCTGGCACGAGCCGGCCCATGACATTCTCAAATCCGCCAGCCAGCACTTTATCGGGCGCATGGGCCGCCATCGCTGGATGATCGCCACGCCCCTGGACGGGGTGTATTACGACGGTGAGCAGTTGATTCATCAACGGGAATGCCCTGAGGCGTGGCGGCAACTGGCACAGAATGTCGACGACCCTCACAGCGCGATGTGGCTGACGTACTACAGCCACATTTTCAACCCGGCACGGTTGAACCCCAAGGTGATGGAGGGGCATTTGCCGAGTCGTTTCTGGAAGAATTTGCCGGAGGGTAAGTTGATTCCAGGGTTGATCAGTGAAGCGCGGACGGGGAAGCAGCGCGATGGGCAGGCGAAGATGATTGGCGTGAAACCCGGCAAGCGAATTGGGAATCCGGTTAAATAGGTATCCTGATGTTTGTTATTGCGGTGTCCGCCAGGAGGAATCATGTCTACCGCCGTTCGTCTCGCCCAGGCAGTCGATGCCGAGGGGATCAGCCAGGTCATCCTGGCAGCCTTGCACAGCAGCAATGCGCGGGATTACCCGGCGGATGTGATCGCGCGGGTCGCCAGTCACTTCACCCCCGACGCCGTGCGGGTCTTGCTCCAGCGGCGGGTTGTGCTGGTGGCCATCCAGGACGTGGAGATCGTCGCCACCGCGGCGCTTGATGGCAACGTGGTGCGCTCGGTGTTCGTCAACCCGGCACTGCAGGGGCAGGGCATTGGCCGCCTGCTGATGATCGAAATCGAACTGCGCGCCCGTGACGCCGGGGTCACGGTATTGAGTGTGCCGTCCTCGCTGACCGCTGAGCCGTTCTATACCAAGCTGGGCTTTCAGACGGTGCGCAATGTTTATCACGGTAACGAGCGCACCCTGGTCATGGAGAAGGCGTTGTTATCTCGCCATCCCATTGGGCCGTATCGCGACCGTCAGCACCGTGCGCAAGTGGTGGCCTTGTGGCAGGAGGCTTTCGGCTATGACACCGCCCACAACCTGCCCACCCTGGCCATCGATAAGAAGCTGGCGGTCAACGATGGACTGTTCTTCGTGGCGACGGATAAAAAAGCCGTGATCGGCACTGTCCTCGCAGGTTACGACGGGCATCGAGGTTGGCTGTATTCGGTGGCGGTGCACAGTGAATATCGTCGGCAAGGCCTGGGCGCTTCGTTGGTGCGGCATGCCGAGCAGGCGTTGACTGCCTTGGGGTGTATGAAGATCAACCTGCAGATTACGCGGGGCAATGACGCGGTGGTGGGGTTCTACGAGGCGTTAGGGTATGGGGAGGAGCCGAGGATCAGTATGGGGAAGAAGATTACCGCGAATATCCCGGCTCAATCCTGAAAACACTGTAGATCAAATGTGGGAGCGGGCTTGCTCGCGAATGCGCAGTGTCAGTCACCTGATTCAGTGCTGACAGACCGCATTCGCGAGCAAGCCCGCTCCCACATTGGGTTATGCGTGTGGGCTGTTAGACCTTGACGATCCAGCCTTCCGGCGCTTCAACGTCACCGGTCTGCACACCGGTCAGCTCTTTGTAGAGCTTCTGGGTGATCGGGCCCACTTCCGTTTCGCTGTGGAACACGTGCAGTTTGCCGTTGTACTGGATACCGCCGATCGGCGAAATCACCGCCGCAGTGCCGCAGGCACCGGCTTCCTTGAACTGGTCCAGTTTGTCGATGAAGACTTCGCCCTCGACCACTTTCAAGCCCAGGCGCGACTGGGCCAGTTCGATCAGCGACAGGCGGGTGATACCTGGCAGCACCGAAGGCGACTTCGGCGTGATGAACTGGTTGTCGTGGGTAATCCCGAAGAAGTTGGCCGAGCCGACTTCTTCGATTTTCGAATGGGTCATCGGGTCCAGGTAGATCGCATCAGCGAAACCGTATTTCTTCGCTTCGGCACCCGGCATCAGGCTGGCCGCGTAGTTGCCGCCGACTTTGGCGGCACCGGTGCCCTGTGGCGCGGCGCGGTCGAAGGTGGAAATCTGGAAGTTGTGTGGCACCAAACCGCCCTTGAAGTAGGCGCCGACCGGAATGGCGAAGACCGAGAAGATGAACTCCGGCGCGGTACGCACGCCGATGTTGTCACCGGTGCCGATGACGAACGGGCGCAGGTACAGCGCGCCGCCGCTGCCGTACGGCGGGATGAACCGCTCGTTGGCCTTGACCACTTGTTTGCAGGCGTCGATGAACGCGTCGGTTGGCACGTGCGGCATCAGCAGGCGGGCACAGCTGCGCTGCATGCGCGCGGCATTCTGGTCAGGACGGAACAGGTTGATCGAGCCGTCCTTGCAGCGGTAGGCCTTGAGGCCTTCAAAGCACTGCTGGCCATAGTGCAGGGCCGTCGAGCCCTCGCTGATGTGCAGCACGTTGTCGTCGGTCAGGGTGCCTGTTTGCCATTCGCCGTTTTTCCAGACTTGGAGAAACCGCTTGTCGGTCTTGATGTAGTCAAAACCCAATTTGTCCCAATTGATGCTTTCGTTACCCATGACACCCTCTATCTCTGGTCAACCGCCTGGTCGAAGGCAGGCTTGTCGGTTTTTTTCTGGATGGGCGCAACAATACTTCATTCTTGGCCGGTGTGGGAGCGGGTGGGCAGGCCATTCAGCCGGTGTGTTGGCTGATCCGCCACTATCGCAAGCGAACCAGCTCCCACCCTGGAATGCATTTCCCTGTGGGCGTCGGGCTTGCCCGCGATGGCCTCTGCGCGTTTTTACAGGTGCAGCGCGTGACCCAAGGCCCGTAACGCAGCTTCCTGCACGGCCTCGCCGAGGGTCGGGTGGGCGTGGATGGTGCCCGCCACATCTTCCAGGCGCGCTCCCATTTCCAGGCTCAGGCCAAAGGCCGTGGACAGTTCGGATACCCCCACGCCCACGGCCTGCCAGCCGACAATCAGGTGGTTGTCGCGCCGCGCGACCACGCGCACGAAGCCGGCTTTGGACTCCAGCGTCATTGCCCGGCCATTGGCCGCAAACGGGAAGCTCGACACAATACAGTCCAGGCCCGCCGCCTTGGCTTCGTCCGGGGTCTTGCCCACCACCACCAGTTCCGGGTCGGTAAAGCACACCGCCGGGATCGCCGCCGGGTTGAATTCCCGCGATTTACCACTGATCAGTTCGGCAACCATCTCACCCTGGGCCATGGCCCGGTGCGCCAGCATCGGCTCGCCGCTCAGGTCGCCGATCGCGTACACATTGCGCATGCTGGTCTGGCAACGGCTGTCGATCTTGATCGCCGCACCGTTCATGTCCAGGTTCAGCGCTTCGAGGTTCCAGCCCTGGGTGTTGGGTTTGCGACCCACGGCCACCAGCACCTGATCCGTCTCCAGCGACAGGGTGTCGCCATTCGGGTCACGCACTTGCAGGCTGTTGTGCTCAAAACCGGTCACGCTGTGCTTGAGGTACAGCTTGACCCCCAACTGCTTGAGGGATTCAGCCACGGGCAGTGTCAGCTCGCCGTCGTAAGCGGGCAGGATACGTTCCTGCGCCTCGACCACACTGACCTCGGCGCCGAGCTTGCGGTAGGCAATGCCCAGCTCCAGGCCGATATAGCCGCCACCCACCACAACCAGGCGCTTGGGCACGCGGGTAGGCGCCAGCGCTTCGGTAGAGGAGATGATCGGCCCGCCAATCGGCAGCATCGGCAGGTTGACGCTTTTCGAGCCGGTGGCCAGCAGCAGGTGTTCGCACTGGATACGCTGGTCGCCGACGTCGACGGTTTTGCCGTCGACTACCTTGGCCCAGCCGTGAATCACGTGCACTTTGTGCTTTTTCAACAGCGCGGCAACGCCGGTGGTCAAGCGGTCGACGATGCCATCTTTCCATTCCACGCTTTTGCGGATGTCCAGGGTCGGCACATCCACTTCGATGCCCAGCTGTGAGCCCTGGCTATGGTGCACGGTTTGCTGGAACTGCTCGGCCACATGGATCAACGCCTTGGACGGAATGCAGCCGATGTTCAGGCACGTGCCGCCCAGCGCCTGGCCTTCTACCAAAATAGTCGGAATACCCAGCTGGCCCGCCCGAATCGCGGCCACATAACCACCAGGGCCGCCGCCGATAATCAGCAGCGTCGTGTTCAATGTCTGAGACATGCCTTACTCCAAAAACAGGCTGGCGGGTTGTTCGAGCAGGCCGCGAATGGCCTGGATGAATTGCGCCGCATCCATGCCGTCGACCACGCGGTGATCGAAGGAGCTGGAGAGGTTCATCATCTTGCGCACCACGATCTGGCCTTTGATGACCATTGGCCGCTCGACAATCCGGTTGACGCCGACAATCGCCACTTCCGGCAGGTTCAGCACCGGCGTGCTGACGATGCCACCGAGCGCGCCCAGGCTGGTCAAGGTAATGGTGGAGCCGGACAGCTCATCCCGGCTGGCCTTGCCATTGCGTGCAGCAGCGGCCAAACGCGCGATTTCCTCGGCATTGCCCCACAGGCTGCGTGCTTCGGCGTGGCGCACCACCGGCACCATCAAGCCCACGTCGCTCTGGGTGGCGACACCCACATGCACCGCGCCGAGGCGGGTGATCACCTGGTTTTCGTCGTCGTAACGCGCGTTGATCTGCGGGAAGTCGCGCAGCGCCACAACCATGGCGCGCACGATGAAAGGCAGCAGGGTCAGTTTGCCGCGTGTCGCGCCATGTTTCTCATTGAGGTGCACGCGCAGCTCGTCGAGGGCGGTGACGTCGACTTCTTCCACGTAGCTGAAATGCGCGGCGCGACGGGTGGCGTCCTGCATACGCTGGGCGATCTTGCGGCGCATGCCGATCACCGGGATCTGTTCTTCGCTGTTGCGTTCGGCGTAAGGGTTGCCCGCCGCAGAGGGTGTTGCCGGACCCTGAAGCAAATACGCCTCGAGGTCTTCGTGCAAAATGCGCCCCGCCGGGCCAGTGCCCTGGACCAGACGCAGCTGAATCCCGGCATCCAGCGCATGCTTGCGCACGGCAGGGGAGGCCAGTGGGCGTTCGTCGGCTTCACGGGCCACAGGTGCCTGAGTGGCCACGACCGGCGCGGGTTTGCTGGCGGCTGGCGCAGGCTTGGCTTCCACCACCGGCGCCGGCACTGCTTTTACCGGCTCAGCCACCGCCGGCGCTTCTTTGGCATTGCCTGCGCCTTCCACTTCGATACTGATCAAAATACTGCCCACGGCCATGACTTCACCCGGCTCGCCGCCGAGGGAAATCACTTTGCCGTGCACCGGCGAGGGAATGTCCACCATCGCCTTGTCGGTCATCACATCCGCCAGCACCTGGTCTTCAACCACCAGGTCGCCCACCTTCACGTGCCATACCGACAGTTCAACTTCTGCGATGCCTTCGCCGATGTCCGGCATTTTGATAACGTGCGTGCCCATTCAGACCTCCATAACCCGTTTCAACGCCGCGCCCACTCGGGACGGCCCTGGGAAATACGCCCACTCTTGCGCGTGCGGGTAGGGCGTGTCCCAACCAGTGACGCGTTCGATCGGCGCTTCCAGGTGGTGGAAGCAATGCTCTTGTACCAGTGCCACCAGTTCGGCACCAAAGCCGCAGGTGCGGGTGGCTTCATGCACCACCACGCAACGGCCGGTCTTTTTCACCGACTTGACGATGGTTTCCAGGTCGAGCGGCCAGAGGCTGCGCAGGTCGATGACTTCGGCGTCGATGCCGGTTTCTTCGGCGGCCACTTGCGACACATACACCGTGGTGCCGTAGGTCAGCACGGTGACGGCCGAGCCGGGGCGCACGATGGCGGCCACGTCCAGCGGCACGGTGTAGTAACCGTCCGGCACTTGCGCTTGCGGGTGTTTCGACCACGGCGTGACCGGGCGATCGTGGTGGCCATCGAACGGGCCGTTGTACAGGCGCTTAGGCTCGAGGAAGATCACCGGGTCATCGTTTTCGATGGAGGCGATCAGCAGGCCCTTGGCATCATACGGGTTGGACGGCATTACCGTGCGCAGGCCGCAGACCTGGGTGAACACCGCTTCGATACTCTGGCTGTGGGTCTGGCCGCCATAAATGCCGCCGCCACAAGGCATGCGCATGGTCAGCGGCGCCGTGAACTGGCCGGCCGAGCGGTAACGCAGGCGCGCCGCTTCCGAGATGATCTGGTCGGTGGCGGGGTACACGTAATCGGCGAACTGGATTTCCGCGACCGGGCGCAGGCCATAGGCACCCATGCCCACGGCCACGCCGACGATGCCGCTTTCCGAGATCGGCGCGTCGAAGACCCGCGAGCTGCCGTACTTGTTCTGCAAGCCTTCAGTGCAACGGAACACGCCGCCGAAGTAACCGACGTCCTGGCCGAATACCACCACATTGTCGTCACGCTCAAGCATCACATCCATGGCCGAGCGCAGGGCCTGGATCATGGTCATGGTGGTGGTGGTCATGGCAGTTTCCAGTTCAATACTGTTGTTGTGATCGTTCATGTCAGATCCCCAACGCTTGACGCTGGCGCTTCAAGTGCTCCGGCATCTCTTTATAGACGTCTTCGAACATGGTCGCGGCGCTTGGAATCTGGCCGCCGGCAAGGGTGCCGTACTGTTCGGCTTCTTTTTGTGCGGCAATGACTTCGGCTTCCAGTTCGGCACTGACCGCCGCATGTTCCTCTTCGGACCACTGGCCAATCTTGATCAGGTGCTGCTTGAGACGGGCAATCGGGTCGCCCAGCGGGAAGTGGCTCCAGTCGTCGGCGGGACGGTATTTGGACGGGTCATCGGAGGTGGAGTGCGGGCCGGCGCGGTAGGTGACCCACTCGATCAGGGTCGGCCCGAGGTTGCGGCGCGCACGCTCGGCGGCCCAGGCGGAGGCGGCGTACACCGCGATAAAGTCATTGCCGTCCACACGCAGGGAGGCAATCCCGCAACCGACGCCGCGTCCGGCGAAGGTGGTGGCTTCACCACCGGCGATGGCCTGGAAGGTCGAGATCGCCCACTGGTTGTTGACCACGTTGAGAATCACCGGCGCACGGTAGACGTGGGCGAAGGTGAGGGCGGTGTGAAAGTCGGATTCGGCGGTGGCGCCGTCGCCAATCCAGGCCGAGGCGATTTTGGTATCACCTTTGATCGCCGAGGCCATGCCCCAGCCCACACCCTGTACGAACTGGGTGGCAAGGTTGCCGGAAATCGTGAAGAAACCGGCGTCTTTGACCGAGTACATGATCGGCAACTGGCGGCCCTTGAGCGGGTCGCGCTCGTTGGACAGCAGTTGGCAGATCAGGTCGACGAGTGGCACTTCCCGGGCCATCAGGATGCTTTGCTGACGGTAGGTGGGGAAGCACATGTCGTCGATGTTCAAGGCCAGGGCCTGGGCGCTGCCGATGGCTTCTTCGCCAAGGCTTTGCATGTAGAACGACATTTTTTTCTGACGCTGGGCGACCACCATGCGGTTGTCGAAAATCCGCGTCTTGAGCATGGCGCGCATGCCCTTGCGCAGGATCTCGACCGGTACACCTTCGCCCCACGGGCCAAGGGCCTGGCCCTGGTCGTCCAGTACGCGAATCAGGCCTTTTGCAAGGTCGGCGGTGTCGGCGGGTTCTACATCGATGGCGGGTTTGCGCACCAGGCCGGCGTCGGTCAGACGCAGGTAGGTAAAGTCGGTCTTGCAGCCTGGGCGGCCCGAGGGTTCGGGAACGTGCAGGCGCAAT
Organism: Pseudomonas fluorescens; assembly: GCF_900215245.1. Taxonomy (GTDB): domain Bacteria; phylum Pseudomonadota; class Gammaproteobacteria; order Pseudomonadales; family Pseudomonadaceae; genus Aquipseudomonas; species Aquipseudomonas fluorescens. Next base: position 6,389,013 of record NZ_LT907842.1, on the reverse strand, counting down.
GGTGCATATGGCTGATTCATGGCTTTCTACGCTCGATCTTGTGAATTCTTGTAGTGGGCGCGCTAGCTGACAGTCAGTCTCCGGGTAGGAGAAATCTTGTCCTACAAACATCATAGGCGTGGCGTAGAAGAATATTTATCTGTGTTTCGTTGCGCTCGCGGTCATTTGCGGATAAAAAAACTGCATAACCATAATAAACAGGTGATTTTGTCTCATGCGTAAACTGGACCGTACCGATATCGGCATTCTCAACGCCTTGCAGGAGAATGCCCGCATCACCAACGCCGACCTGGCCCGTTCGGTCAACCTTTCACCCACGCCGTGTTTCAACCGGGTCAAGGCGATGGAAGAATTGGGCCTGATCCGCGACCAGGTCACGCTGCTCGATGCGGATCTGCTCGGGCTGCATGTCAACGTGTTCATCCATGTCAGCCTGGAAAAGCAGAACGAACTGGCCTTGCAGCAGTTTGAAGGCGCGATCTCGAACCGCCCGGAAGTCATGGAGTGCTACCTGATGGCCGGCGACCCGGACTACCTGATCCGCGTGCTGGTGCCAACAATCCAGTCACTGGAACGCTTCATGATGGACTTTCTGACCAAGGTGCCGGGCGTGGCCAACATCCGCTCAAGCTTTGCGCTCAAACAAGTGCGCTATAAGACGGCGTTGCCGCTGCCGCCGGATGGTTTGATGGTCTGATTGAAGGTTGACGGCGGCGCTACCTTGCGCTGCCGAGTCATAGGTTGACTGTGTGCAGAGACGTTTCCATCTTTTTATTGAGGCTTATCAATATAACCTGAACTTTTATCTGAGCGTTCCAACGCACCTGCTAAGCTGAATTTTTAAATGGCGGGATACGTCATGGATAATCAGCAATTAATATGCCGTGCGCTCTACGACTTTAATCTAACTCAGCTTTCTATTGCCGCAGCGCTGGAAGATATGGCCGCGCTGATCGAAACGCTAAGTTGCCTGCCGCCGCCGATCAGTGCGTCATTGAAACGCCACCTGGAAACGGTCGGCCGAAACTGTGATCGCTCCTGTAATGCGATGTATTCGCTACTTAGTGAAGAGGCTGAAGTCGAGTGACCTAGCGGGTTGTACGCAAGGATTGGGCAACTTTGTTTGTTAGATAAGTAACAGAAAAGTCTGAACGTTGTTTGCCGAAATAATAAATTTTTACGTGAGTGCTCACATATTTTTCACACATGACTACACACGATGGTAGCTATAAGCCACTTAACTAATAAGACCAGGCAAGAGGTGAGTAGATATGTCCATGAGATCCGTGAAGTTAAACCTCCGTGCCGCCCTTTGTTTTGGCGTCGTGTGCCTTCTGCTATTAATTCAGGGGGGCATGACGCTGGTAAAAGTCGATACCATTTATGCCTCGACGGTTGAAATTGAAACCAACTGGCTGCCGAGTGTTCGTCTGGCCGGGGAAATCGACTCGGCACTGTATAAGCTGCGCCTGGAGTTGCGCGGCTTTGCAATGGATGTGGTCATGAAAACTCAAGGCTCACCGGAGACAATCCAGAGCATCCGGGCCGACCTGACCAAGGTCGCCGAGCGTTATGCGGCCATGGTGTCGAGTGCCGAGGAGCAGGCTAAATATGACGAGGTCCTCAGTGGTATTCGAAGTTACAACCAGCAGGTCGACGGCTTTCTTGCGCTCGCTGCCACTGGGGACGCTGCACGGCTCGCGGTCTACATGCATGACGTGCTGAGCCCCATCGCCGTAAAGGTACAGGGTTCGATCAGCGAATTGATCCAGTTCAACGAACGCGGCTCGCAGCAGGCCGTGCAGGTCGCCGCCAGCGAGCACACGGCGACGCGTCTGTTTACCTGGGGGCTGATGGCGGTTTCACTGCTGTTGGCCGTGGCAGTCGCCGGCCTGTTTACCCGCAGTATCATTGAACCGGTACGTGAATTGCTCGTATCGACCGCGAAGATCGCTGAAGGCGACCTACGCGTGGCGATTACCGTGGATGGCAAGGATGAGCTAACGGCGCTTCAGCAATCCACGGCGGCCATGCAGATGAACCTCAAGACCACCTTGCAGAACATCTCCGAAGCTTCCGGGCAATTGGCTTCGGCTGCCGAAGAGATGAGTTCGATTACCCGTGAGTCCAGCGCAGGTATTGAGCGCCAAAGCCAGGAAACCGATCAGGCCGCCACGGCGGTCAATCAGATGACGGCTGCCGTGGAGGAAGTGGCGCGCAATGCCGTTTCGGCCTCCCAATCGACCCAGGATTCCCAGCGCTCGGCGAAAATCGGCCAGGAGCGTGTCACGCAGACCATCGCTGCGATTGAAAAACTCAGCACCACGGTGCAGCAGACCGGTGTGGAAGTCGAAGGCCTGGCCAGGCAGGCGCAGGACATTGCGCGGGTGGTGGAAGTGATCCGTTCGATTGCCGAACAGACCAACCTGTTGGCGCTGAACGCCGCCATTGAAGCCGCACGCGCCGGTGAGCAGGGCCGCGGCTTTGCGGTAGTGGCCGATGAAGTGCGCGCATTGGCTCACCGGACGCAGACCTCGACGCAGGAAATCGAGCAGATGATCGCGAAGATCCAGACCTGCTCCAGCGACGCTGTCGCCTCCATGAATATGAACCGCAGTGAAGCGGTAGATTCATTGAAAATTGCGCACGAAGCCGGCCAGGCCATCATTCAGATCACCGAGGCCATTGCCGATATCAATGACCGAAACCTGTTGATCGCGACGGCCTCCGAGGAACAGGCGCAGGTGGCCCGCTCGGTGGATCAGAACCTGATCAGCATCCGTGACCTGTCGATCCAGAGTTCGTCGGCCGCCGGGCAGACCTCCATTGCCAGTCACGAGCTGTCGAAACTGGCGATGGATCTCAAGCACATCGTGGCCCGTTTTTCGATAGCCTGACGGTGCACGCAGTGAGGGCTGGCCTATGTTGAAACGCATTCCAGCGGCGCAAGCGATCTTGGGCATGTATATCCACAAACTCGAGGGTGCCTGGATCGAGCACGGTTTTTGGAAGAATCATTTTTTACTGGAGCGCACTGAGGACCTGCAACGCCTGCAGGCGTCGCAGGTTCAAGATGTATGGATTGACACGCTCAAGGGGTGCGACGTGGCCCCCGTTTTAGAGGCCACGGTGCAACCTGCACCCGCGCCGGCCAAGCCCCGGGAAGTGCTGACCCGCCACGAGATGAAGGCGGAAGTGGCCCGCGCGGTAAAGTTATGCGGGGTTGCCAAGCGTGCCGTTATCACCATGTTCGGGGAGTTGCGCATGGGCGGTGCGGTCGACCCTACGCAGGTGACCCAACTGGTGGACGACATCTCCCAGTCGTTGCTGCGACACCCCCATGCGTTGCTGAGCCTGGCCCGCCTGAAGACCGCGAATGAGTACACCTACATGCACTCGGTGGCCGTGTGTGGGTTGATGATCGCACTGGCGCGCCAGTTGGAAATGTCACCGGCCATGATCCAGGAAGCGGGTTTGGCCGGGTTGTTTCACGACGTTGGCAAAATGGTCGTTCCCGAGGCGATCCTGAGTAAACCTGGGGCGTTGACCGAGCTAGAGTTCGCCTCGGTGCGCGAGCACCCGGCGCAAGGCGCAGGCATGCTGCGCCAATGCCCACAGATCAGCGCACTGGTACTGGATGTGTGCTGGCATCACCATGAAAAATGCGATGGCAGCGGCTACCCGCACGGGCTGGTCCAGAACCAGATCAGCCTGTTCGCGCAAATGGGGGCTGTGTGTGACGTGTACGACGCCATCACCTCCGAGCGCCCCTACAAGCGCGGATGGGCACCCGCCGAGGCGATTCAGAAAATGGCCGAATGGAAAGGCCATTTTGACGAGAGGGTGTTTCAGGCGTTTGTGCGGTGCATGGGCATCTACCCGGTAGGCACCCTGGTGCGCCTGGAGAGCGGCCGTATCGGCGTGGTTATCGAACAAACCCCCACTTCACTGCTCACGCCGCTGGTAAAGGTGTTCTTTTCCGTACGCTCCCGTTTGCCTATTGCCCAGGTGGTGGTCAATCTGGCCAAGCAACCCGACAAGATTGTTGCGCGCGAGAGCGCGGAGGAGTGGGGCTTCAAGCACATCGACGAGTTGTGGTCGGGGCTCCCGCACCCCAAAGGGTCCTATTTCGATTAGCCGCTCACAGCTGATTCAACGGGATCTTCAGATAGACCACGCCATTCTCTTCCGCTGGCGGCATATGCCCCGCCCGCACATTCACCTGGATCGCCGGCAGCAACAGCGTCGGCATCCCCAATCCGGCATCGCGTTGGGTGCGCATCGCGACAAACGCCGACTCATCGACCCCATCATGCACATGAATATTCTCCGCCCGCTGTTGCGCCACGGTCGTCAGGCACTTGGCCTCACGGCCTTGCGGCGGATAGTCGTGGCACACATACAGTTCGGTTTCAGGCGGGAAGGCCAGCAGCTTGCGCATCGACGCATACAACTGGCGCGCATCGCCGCCGGGGAAATCGCAGCGGGCGGTGCCGACGTCGGGCATGAACAGGGTGTCGCCCACCAGGATCAAGCGGTCGTCGATCAAATACGCCATGTCGGCCGGGGTATGTCCGGGCACATGCAATGCCTGGGCTTTCAGGTGGCCGATATGAAAGATCTCATCCGGCGCAAACAAGTGGTCGAACTGCGAGCCATCGACGCGGAACTCCGGCTCCAGGTTGAACAGGTGCTTGAACACGCCCTGTACCTTGCTGATCGACTCGCCGATGGCGATTTTGCCACCCAGCGTACGCCGCAGGTAGGGCGCGGCGGACAGGTGGTCGGCATGGGCGTGGGTTTCCAGCAGCCATTGCACCTGCAAGCCATGCTCGCGCACAAAGGCGATGACTTTGTCGGCTTGGGCCGTATCCGTGCGCCCGGCCGCCGGGTCGTAGTTGAGCACCGAGTCGACGATGGCGCATGGGCCACCGTCGTTTTCATAGATGACGTAGGTGAAGGTCGACGATGCCTCGTCCAGAAAGGCTTGAATCAACGCTGGCATGGCGGCTGTCCCTGCTGAGGAAAAAATCATGAAGAAAATGTGGTTACAATCAGTTTACGATTACACATAATGTTTTGAGCTTAAGTGACGTAAAGGACCCAAGGCAAATGGAATCTACTCTGAGTGAGGGCGAAGTCGCCCAACTGCGCGCGTCGGCGTCCAAGGCCTGTTCCTTGCTCAAGGCGCTGGCCAATGAAGACCGCTTGTTGATCTTGTGCCAACTGACCCAAGGCGAGCGCAACGTCGGCGAGCTGGAAACCATGACCGGCGTTCGCCAGCCCACGCTGTCTCAACAGTTGGGCATTTTGCGTGACGAAGGGTTGGTCGCCACCCGTCGGGAAGGCAAATACATTTTCTACGGGCTGGCCAGCCACGAAGTGATTCAAGTGATGAAAACCTTGTCCGGGCTGTACTGCGGCGCGGTGATGAAAAGCTGGGCGTGACGCCATACGGCAGCGACCCTTGTGTGCACTGACTATAAAAGGCAAAAGACCATGACCGAGCAACACTGTGGCCCTACCATCAGTGGCGACATCGTAGTCATCGGCGGCGGCTCGGCAGGTATCGGCCTGCTGGCCAGCCTGCTCAAGCGCGACCCGCAGTTGAACATCCTCCTGATTGAACCGAGCGACCATCACAGCTACCAGCCGGCCTGGACCTTGGTGGGGGGCGGCGCGTATGACCTGAAAAAGACCCGACGCCCGCTGGCGGATGTGCTGCCCAATGGCGTCACCTGGGTGCAGGCCGCCGTTAGCGAATTGCTGCCCGACGAACACACCCTGGTGCTCGACAGTGGCCAGCGGGTCAGCTGGAACAACCTGATCGTGTGCCCCGGCCTGCGCCTGGCCTGGGAGAAAGTCGAAGGCCTGGCAGACACCCTCGGCCAGAACGGCGTCACCTCCAACTACAGCTATCAGCACGCTGCCTATACCTGGCAATTGGTACAGCAACTCAAGGGCGGCAAGGCGATCTTCACCCAGCCCGCCATGCCGATCAAATGCGCGGGTGCGCCGCAAAAAGCCATGTACCTGTCCTGCGATCACTGGCTCAAGCGCGGCCACCTGAACAACATCAACGTTGAATTCAACCTGGCGGGGGCGGCCCTGTTTGGCGTGGCCACCTTTGTGCCGCCGCTGATGAAATACGTCGAGAAATACCACGCGCACCTGGCGTTCAACTCCAACCTTGTCAAGGTTGATGGCCCCGCCCGCAAGGCCTGGTTCGAAGTCAAGAACGCCGAGGGCACTGTCACGGTTGAAGAGAAAACCTTTGACCTGCTGCACGTGGTTCCGCCGCAGGTTTCCCCGGACTTCATCCGCCAAAGCCCGCTGGCCGATGCTGCCGGCTGGTGCGAAGTGAACCCGCACAGCTTGCAGCACCTGCGCTACCCGCACATCTTCGGTCTGGGGGACGTGTGCTCTACCACCAATGCCAAAACGGCCGCCGCGGTGCGCAAGCAGATTGTGGTGGTCGCAGAAAACCTGCTGGCCCTGCGCAAGCAGGCGCCGCTGCCGCTCAAGTACGACGGCTATGGTTCCTGCCCGCTGACGGTGGAGAAGGGCAAGGTGGTACTGGCCGAGTTCGGCTACGGCGGCAAGCTGCTGCCGACCTTTCCATTGGACCCGACCCAGTCGCGCCGCTCGATGTGGTTCCTCAAGGCCACGTTGTTGCCGTGGTTCTACTGGAACGGCATGCTCAAGGGCCGCGAGTGGCTGACCCGCCTGAGCAAGGTGGATTAAATGCTGCTGGCGAGCATGTTGGGATTATTGATGGGCCTGGTCATGGGTCTGACTGGCGCGGGCGGTGGCATCCTCGCGGTGCCGGCGTTGGTACTGGGGCTGGGCTTGACCATGACCCAGGCGATGCCGGTGTCGTTGCTCGCCGTGGGGGCGGCGGCGGCGGTCGGGGCGATCCATGGGTTGCGTCACGGCCTGGTGCGCTACCGTGCCGCGTTGTTGATTGCGTTGCTCGGCGCGCTGTTTTCACCGCTGGGTGTGTTTGTCGCTCACCAGTTGCCGGAGCACCTGCTGATGGGGTTGTTCAGCGCGTTGATGGTGCTGGTGGCCTGGCGCATGTTGCGCCGTGAAAAGGTTGAAGCGGGCCCCAGTGACCACGGCGCGGCTTCGTGGGGCCAGAAGAACTGCATGCTGGATCAACAGACCGGGCGCCTGGCCTGGACCGCCAAGTGCACGGCCACTCTGGCTGCGCTCGGCGCGGTAACCGGCGCGGTGTCGGGCTTGCTCGGCGTGGGCGGTGGCTTCCTGATCGTGCCCGCGTTCAAGCAGCTCACCGATGTGCAGATGCGCGGTATCGTCGCCACTTCGTTGATGGTAATCAGCCTGATTTCGCTGATCGGTGTGGTCGGCGCGCTGCATGCCGGTGTCAGCATCGAACCCATGGGCTGGGTGTTTATCGGTGCGAGTATGGTCGGCATGGTGGCCGGCAGGCGCCTGTGTTCGATGATTCGTGCACGCACGTTGCAGGTGGGGTTTGCCAGCCTGTGTGGGGTGGTGGCGGTCGGGATGCTCATCAAGGCAACACTCTCACCCTGACTTGGAATACCGTCCAACTGTGGGCGCGTGTACACATGTGCCATGGCAAGATGAACGCCGCTCAGGTTTACTAGTCCCTGAGTAGTGGTTTACCGACCTTGCACGTCGGCTCATCAAGGTCACCGAATGGATAAATACACCCCCCACACCTGGCAGCCCCACGAGCGACCGAGCCTGCCCGGCTCGCCGTCGACGCCGCTGCACCCCACGCACAAGCGCTGGCTGTTTGCGCTGGTCGGCGTGCTGGTGGCGATTACCGGCGGGCTGGGCAATGCCCTGGTGATCGCCAACCTGCAATACCTGCAGGGTGCTCTCGGCGCGACCACCGCCGAGATGGCCTGGCTGCCCGCCGCGTATGTCATGACCAACGTGTGCATGAACCTGCTGCTGGTGAAGTTCCGCCAGCAGTTCGGTTTGCGTGCGTTTACCGAGGTGTTTCTGGTGCTGTATGCGCTGGTGACTTTCGGCCACTTGTTCGTTAACGACCTCAGTTCGGCCATTGCGGTGCGAGCGGCCCACGGCATGGTGGGGGCGGCGCTGAGTTCGTTGGGCTTGTACTACATGATCCAGGCGTTCCCGGCGAAGTGGCGCATGAAAGCCCTGGTGCTGGGGCTGGGCACCGCGCAGTTGGCGTTGCCGCTGGCGCGCCTGTTCTCCGAAGATTTGCTGCAAATCGCCGAGTGGCGCGGGCTGTACCTGTTTGAACTGGGCCTGGCGCTGATCTGCCTGGGCTGCGTATTTCTGCTCAAGTTGCCGCCCGGCGATCGCTTCAAGACCTTTGAAAAACTCGATTTCCTCACCTTCGGTATCCTCGCCAGCGGCGTGGCACTGCTCTGTGCGGTGCTGTCCCTGGGGCGTATCGACTGGTGGTTGGAAGCACCGTGGATCGGCGTGGCCTCGGCCTGTTCGCTGGTGCTGATCATGGCCGGCCTGGCCATCGAGCATAACCGCAAGAACCCGTTGCTGATGACCCGTTGGTTGGGCAGTGGCGTGATGATCCGCCTGGCGCTGGCGGTGGTGTTGATTCGCATGGTGCTGTCCGAGCAGTCCACCGGTGCCGTGGGGTTCATGCAGATATTGAACATGAGCTACCAGCAGATGCACACGTTGTATGTGGTGATGCTGGCCGGGGCGATTGCCGGGCTGGTGGTCAGTGCGCTGACGATCAACCCGGCCCACTTGCTGATGCCGTTGATCATCTCCCTCGCGCTGATGGCCACGGGCTCGGTGATGGACAGCTTCTCCAGCAACCTGACCCGCCCGCAAAACCTTTACATCAGCCAGTTCCTGCTAGGCTTTGGCGGCACCTTCTTTCTCGGGCCGACCATGGTGCTGGGCACGAAAAACGTGTTGACCAACCCGCGCAACCTGGTGAGTTTCTCGGTGATGTTCGGCATTTGCCAGAACCTGGGCGGCCTGATTGGCGCGGCCTTGCTGGGCACCTTCCAGATCGTGCGCGAGAAGTACCACTCCAGCATGATCGTCGAGCACCTGACCCTGCTTGACCCGCGTGTAGCCGCACGGGTACAGAGCGGCGGCTCGGCCTATGGCGGCGTGATCGCCGACCCGGAACTGCGCAACCTGATGGGCATCCGCAGCCTGGCCACGGCGGCCACGCGTGAAGCGAACGTGATGGCCTACAACGATGTGTTCATGCTGATCGCGATCATCGCGATCCTCACCATGCTCTGGATCTTTATCCGCAGTCTGTGGCTGATAAGTACCACCAAGACCGCAGCCCCTCCCGTTCAACCCAGCGGCGTTACTTCATGACCGAACCGACCACCAGCACCACGACCACCACTAACGCCATCGCGTCCACCCCCGAAGGCAGCACGCCGCCGGGTGCATCGGTCACCGAGCCGCGCTCGTTGCGGGTACGCATCATCTCCTCGCTGGGCTTTGCCGCAATCGCCATCGTCGGTGTACTGATCGTGCTGTATGCCTGGCAGTTGCCACCGTTCAGCAGCGCGGTGGAAACCACCGAGAACGCGTTGGTGCGCGGGCAGGTGACGATTATCGGCCCGCAACTGAGCGGCTATGTGTATGAAGTGCCGGTGCAGGACTTCCAGTTCGTCAAGGCCGGCGACCTGTTGGTGCGCCTGGATGATCGCATCTACAAACAGCGCCTCGACCAGGCACTGGCGCAACTGGCCGTGCAGAAAGCTTCATTGGCCAACGTGGTGCAGCAACGCAACAGCGCCGAAGCGACGATCAAACTGCGCCAGGCCGCGCTGGTGGACAGCCAGGCCCAAGCGCGCAAAAGCACTGCCGACCTGCGCCGCAATGAAGCGCTGATCAGCGACGGTTCGGTGTCCAGGCGTGAGCTGGACGTGGCCCGCGCCGCGAATGCGCAGACCGTCGCAGCGGTCGCCCAGGCACAGGCCAGCCTGGACATCGCCCGGCAGGACCTGCAAACAGTAATCGTCAATCGCGGTTCGTTGGAAGCTGCGGTGGCAAGTGCCGATGCGGCCGTGGAACTGGCGCGTATCGACCTGGCCAACACCCGCATCATCGCGCCGCGTGACGGGCAACTGGGGCAGATTGGCGTGCGCCTCGGCGCCTACGTCAACTCCGGCGCGCAGTTGATGGCGCTGGTGCCACCCCAGTTGTGGGTGATTGCCAATATGAAAGAAACCCAGATGGACAATGTGCAGGTTGGCCAGCCGGTGACCTTCACCGTGGATGCGCTGAACCACCGCAAGTTTCACGGCACGGTGCAGCATATTTCCCCGGCGACCGGGTCGGAGTTCAGCCTGTTGCAGGCGGACAATGCCACCGGCAACTTTGTGAAGATTGCCCAGCGGGTGCCGGTGAGGATTACGGTTGACCCCGGCCAGGCCGAGATCGAGCGCCTGCGGCCAGGGTTGTCGGTGGTGGTGAGTATCGACACGGCAGGGCGCCTGAAAAACACCCCGCCCTGACACGCACGTGTGGCGGCGGGCTTGCTCGCGAAGGCGCTGTGTCAGTCGCTGGGTGAGTCAGTGATCCACGGCATTCGCGCGCGCACCCGCTTCAACCGTTGGATGGTAGTCGAGGCTGAAATCGAGTTGGATTGATTGGCCGTGTTCTAACAGTCTGAGGCCAGGCCGCCCTGGCAGATGATGGGCATTTACCGGGTGGCTCACCGGCTCAATGCAAAAGAACCCCAACCCCGGCGGGCAGTACAGCAGGAAGTAATCAGCGCCGGTCGCCCGGCATTCCAGCGTATACCCCAACTCCGGCTGCTCAATCCGGCAATGCCCGTCCCATTGGCAAAACCCGTTGTCCACCAGGCCTGCGGGCAGCGTTTTTGAGCGCGTGAAGTCCCAATCCTGCGGCACCGGCGCCAGCCCGGTCGGCAGCTTCGACGCATCACTCAACCACACCTGCTTCGCCCTGGCCTGTAACTGTGTGCCTGGCTGACGCGGCAAGTAGGGATGCAAGCCCAAACCGTGCCACGCCGCATGCTCAGCCAGATGCGTGACGCGCAACGCGATGCTCAGCTCACCGTTGTTCAAGCGAAACCGCTGCTCGGCGCGGTAGGCGAACGGTGTGTCGCACACTGATTCGAGCACCACTTCATCCGCCGTCTGGCTGAGCACCTGCCACACCTGTTGCCAGGCTGAGCCATGGATCGGCAGCGGATCGGTAGGGCTGTTGGGCGTCAGGCCCAGCCAGCCGGTGGGGTTGTCAAAACCGCCTTGGGCGATTCGGTTGGACCAGGGCGCCAAGGGATAACAGCCCAGCTTGCCCGGCAAACCGCTGTTGAGCGCATGCTCATCCGTGTGTCGCAACAGCGGCTGCCCGGTGGCGCGCACACGCCAGTTGACGATGCTGCCGCCCACGGCCGGAGCCAGGGTGAGCTGGGTGAGGTTATCTTCGAGTTCAATCAGCATCGCAGTCCAACCCACTAGAGGGCAAAGGTCGGTTCGGGCAGGCCCTGGACGCCAGGGTTCAGGGCGAATACGCCACCGGCCAGCGACTGTTCACTCTGGTCGTCACGGATCGAGGTGACGAACAACGTGTCCAGGCGGCTGCCGCCAAAGGCGCACATGCTGGGTTTTTTCACCGGCACGCTCAGGGAACGGTCGAGGCGCCCCTCGGGGGTGAAGCGGTGAACCAGCCCGGCGTCATTGGCGCAGATCCAATAGCAGCCGTCGGCATCCACCGCTGCGCCATCGGGGCGCCCGGGGTACTGCTGCATATCGACGAACACGCGGCGATTGGATGGCGTGCCGGTTTCGATGTCGTAATCGAAGGCCCAGACCTGCTGCACCAGCGGATGCGAGTCCGACGCGTACATCGTGCGGCCGTCAGGGCTGAAGGCCAGGCCATTAAGGGTGATAAAGCCGCTCAACTGAGCCTGCGGCGCCGCACCTGAGGCGTAGCGGTAAAGGCTGCCCTCGGCCGCGTTCAAGCCCATGTTGAGCACCATGCTGCCGGCCCAGAAACGGCCCTGGCGATCACAGCGGCCATCGTTGAGGCGCATGTCCGAGCGCGGGTGCTCGACACTCGCCAGCAGCGTGGTGTCGAGGCTGCCATCGTTGTGCGGGGTGAGTTGGAAAAAACCGCTTTCCATCCCGGCGAGCCAATTGCCCGCGGTGGTGCGGGCGATGCACGCAAGCATTTGCGGCGCTTTCCAGGCGGCGATGTGGCCGGTCGCGGCGTTCCAGCGTTGCAGGCCGCCGTTGGGGATATCCACCCAATACAGCGCGTTTTCCTGCGGCACCCACACCGGGCACTCGCCCACGGCATTGCGGGCGTCGACAATCAATTCAGCACTCATGGTCACTCATTCCCTTGGGTTGCTGTGCGGTCAGTCACCGAACGGTCCCGCCGCGCAGAATGCGCCGCCTTGATAGCGTTTCGCCGGGTCATCGGCAGCGACGGGTGGCAGCGTTTCGACCTGCGCCCGGAACACTTCGGAGGTGTCCTTGGGCGCATAACCCAGGTGCGCGGCGTAGCGGTTGTCCCACCAGGTGTCGAGGTTATCCGACATGCCATAGACCACGGTGTGGCCGACGCTCGGTGTGTACAGCGCGCGTTCGAGCAGTTGAGTCAGGTCATCGAAACTCAGCCAGGTGTGCATCATCCGGCGGTTTTGCGGCTCGGCGAATGAGGAGCCGATGCGGATGCTCACGGTCTCGATGCCATAGCGATCAAAGTAGAAACTCGCCATGTCTTCACCGTAGGACTTGGACAAACCGTAGTAGCTGTCCGGGCGGCGCGGCGAGTGTGCGTCGATGGTTTCGCCTTGCTTGTAGAAGCCGATCACATGGTTGGAACTGGCGAAGATCACGCGCTTCACACCCTGGCGGCGGGCGGCTTCATAGATATGGAAAATCCCGCAGATATTGGCGCCGAGCACGTCTTCGAACGAACGCTCTACCGAGACGCCGCCAAAATGCAGGATGGCGTCGACGCCTTCTACCAAATGGTGCACCGCTTGTTTATCGGCGAGGTCGCACGGCTGCACTTCTTCGCCGGCATCGATGGCCGGGGCCATGTCGGCGATGTCCGACAGGCGCAGCACCTTGGCGTAAGGGCGCAGGCGTTCGCGCAAGACTTTACCCAGGCCGCCGGCGGCACCGGTGAGCAGCAGGCGGTTGAAGGGAACGGGTACGTTTGTAGGGGTGGTCATGAGGGTTCCATTATTGTTGTAGGTTGTCGTATGACTTGGTGGAAGTATCGTTTTGCATTCCCTGCGTTGTCAACGTTCTTCCTGATGACAAGTGACTCATTGTGGGCGCTGGCTTGCGATGGTGGTCGGTCAGTTGATAGTGCGGTTACTGATACACCGCTATCGCAGGCAAGCCAGCTCCCCCATTGACCGAGTTACAACAAGGAAATCGGGTAGCTGATAAAGAGCCGATTTTCATCGAATTCATTGTTGCTGAAATCCCGACGCAGGGTCGAGTTCCTCCAGCGCACGTTCAGGTTCTTCAACGCACCGCTCTGCACGGTGTAGGCCAGTTCCGATTCGCGCCCCCATTCCTTGCCATCCGTGATCGCGCCGCTGTGTACGTTACTGCCGCTGATATAGCGGTTCATCATGGTCAGCCCGGGAATACCGAGCACCACGAAGTTGAAGTCATGGCGCACCTGCCAGGATTTTTCCCTGGCGTTGTCATAGCTGGAGTTGTAGCTGTCGTTGGCCAGGGTGCCGCCGCTGGTGCCATTAACCCTCATCCACAGGCTGTCACCGGTCAGTTTCTGCACGCCCACGTAGAAGGTGTTGCCGTTGTATCGGGCCGAGAGCAAGGCGGAGAGGGTCTTGTTGTTCAGGTCACCGGCCAGGGCGCTGCCGTCTTCCTTGCCATTGAAGTAACCGAGGTTGGCGCCCAGGGTCCAGTCGCCTATGGGCTGGCTGTGCGTCAGGTTGAAAAACTGTTGCTGGTAGATATCGCTCAGTTCGGCGTACCACACGCCGACTTGGGTGCGTTTGTTGTTGAAGCTGTATTCGCCGCCGGCAAAATTGAAACGGTTGGAGGTGAACGCGGCTTTGCCGTTCATGAACATGTCTTCCATGCTCGCATCGTTACGCGGGCTGTTACCGCGAAACTGCCCGCCATAAAGGGTCAGCCCGGCGATTTCATTGGAGGTAACCTGGCCCCCGCGAAAGGTCTGGGGCAGGGACCGGCCATCATCGGAGCGCAAGATCGGCAGCACCGGCATCCATTCGCCGACTTTCAATTCGGTCTTCGACAGTCTGGTTTTCAGCGCCACGCCCAGGCGTCCGAAATTGTCGGCGGGGCGCCCGTCACGGCCGATAGGTAACAGTTGCGTGCCCCCGGTGCCTTTACCGCCATCGAGCTTCTGCGAATACAGGCCCAACACATCAAGCCCGAAACCGACGGTGCCTTGGGTGAAGCCGGATTTTGCATCGAGGATGAAGTTCTGTGTCCACTCTTCTGCCTTGGCCTGAGGATAGGTCGGGTTGGTGAAGTTACGGTTGAAGTAGGCGTTGCGCAGGTTAAGTGTGGCCGTGGCGTCATCGATAAAACCGTCGGCCTGGGCGTTGAGGGGCAGGGTGACTGCCAGGCTGCTGAAGCCGATAAGACCGAGACGCGAAGAGAAAGGGCGGGCGAATTGACTCACAGTGAGGCTCCGTTTCGTTTGTTGTTTTTATTATTTGTCGTACGTCGTCGTACAACATTGGGCGAGATATTTGCGAGGTTTTCGGGGAGTGTCAAGCAGAAGTTATACGATGACTATGCATGAACGCTCTGAGTTGGGCGCGTCCGTGTGGGAACGGGTTTGCTCGCCAAAGCGGCGTAGCCATCGCCAGGTGTATGGCCTGATCTGCCACATTTGCGAGCAAGCCCGCGCCCGCAGGTCATCGAGTGGGACTTGAACGTGCGGTGAACTCAGCCGGCCATCACCATCGGAGGAAGGGTGCCAAGGAGGGAAACAGCGGCGACTGCACAAACGCCTAACAGCCATTCCAGCATCACGCTGGCTTTCAGGCTGCCCAGCCGTTGCTCGCCATGCTCGATGCGTAGTCGGTTCAGCAGCGCCAGCGCCAACATGCCCAGCACCAGCAGCACTTTGATCAACAGAATCAGCGCAAAGCCGTTGAACAACGGCGTGGGCCATAGCTGCCCGGTCAGCACGCGCACATTGATCAAACCCGTCACCAGCAGGCCGGCGACCAGGCCGTAACCCACGCCGCTGAAGCGTTTGAGGATGGCTTGCAGCGCGTGCGTCGGAGACTGCCTGAGGATCAACACCAGCAACAACAGCCCACCGAGCCAGGCACCGACGCATACCAGGTGCACCACCTGATTCAGAATCAGCAATTGCCCGCTCAGCCCATTGAGCATGGCGCCATGGCCAACGGGCGCCAGCGTCGCCAGCAGCAGTGCGCTCAACGGCAGGCGCAACAGCGGCCAGGGTTTGATCAGCACGATGACCAGCAGCAGGTTGAGCAATAAATGCCAGACCCACGCCTGGCCGAAAAAGGTTTTGCCCAGCACCAATTGCACGGTTGCCGGTTGCAGGGCCGCCTCCCAACTGCCGGCCATGCTGGCGGTGATTAACAGCAACCAGGCCACCCCGGAGCCCAGCCCCAGGCCTGCCAAGGCACGGTGGATGCGCAGCAGTTGCCGGTCCAGTGTCGGCTGCGGTTCAGCGCCCAAGAGCCAGGGCCTGAACACGCAGGCCCCGAACATCAACAGCACGACGATGAAATGCAGGAAGCGACACAGCACCAGCAGGGTCGCCATGGGTTATTGGCCGACCTTGAAGCTGTATTCACCGTTGCTCTTGTGGGTGTCGACCGACACGGCGTTCCACACCACTTTGTAGGTGCCGGGAGCCAGCGGTGCGGCTGGCGTGACCACCAGGGTTTTCTTGTCGGCGTCCGGCGTTTCCAGGCCTTTGATCGCAACTTCGGTGCCGTCCTTGCTCAGCGACACCTTGGTGAAGGTCGCTTCGACGCCTTCGCTGAAGGTCAGGCGCACGTCAGCGGGCGCTGCGACAGTGCTGTCGGCGGCGGGTGTTTGGCTTTTCAGGTGGGCATGGGCAAATGCCGCCGAGGCGCCCAGCAGAGAAGCGAGCAGGGTGACGGTGGTCAGGGCTTTCTTGATCAACATTGTTCAGTACCTTCAGTGGAGGGCTTTGGTAATGCCATATGCAGCAGGGGAAAGGGTTTGCCTTCGCCATCCAGCGGCGAGCGCGCGACCTGGATAAAACCATAGTGCAGGTAGAAACCCACGGCTTGCGGGTTTTGTTCATTAACATCGACCGTGAGCGTGTCATGGCGTGCGCGGGCATGCTCGAGCAATTGCCGGCCAATACCCTGGCCACGGCGGTCGGGGTCGATAAACAGCATTTCCACGTTATGCCCGCCGGTGGCGATAAAACCGGCGAGGCCTTGACTGTCTTCGAACACCCATACATCAAGTGCGGGCATCGGCAGGTAGGTGTCACGGACCAGGGGCAGCAAACGCTGGATGTCATCCTCGGGGAGGAAGTCATGGGTGGCCCGTACCGAGCGCTCCCACAGCGCTCCCAGCACTGTGTCGTCGGCGGCCACACGAGGTCGAATAGTCATTGCAATGATCCTTCATAGGGATCGCGATCCTAACCAATCCGTTTTTGGGGGGGAAGGTTCGCGTATGAAGTTTCATTATGCCCTGTCGCCTCGGTCTAGAGCCGGTGGCAGTCCCCAAGCCCTGGTGTTGTCGGCGAGATTGACCAGCGAAAAGCGCGTCACTTAACTGTAATTCGCTGCCGTTTTATCCGGTACATATCACTGTCGGCGTGGCTCAGCAGCGTGTCGGCGTCCTCACCGTCCGCGGGATAAAACGCCACGCCCACGCTGCAAGACGGCATTTTGACCCCGTAAAACTCGGCGCCCAACGGTTCGGCCATGACCGCGAGTATTTGCGCCACTATCCCGTACACCGCTTCCTGCGACTGCATATCCGTCAGCAGCACGGTGAATTCATCGCCGCCCATCCGAGCCACCAGGTCGCTCTCGCGCACACAGCGCTCCAGCCGGCGGGCGATCACGCAGAGCAGCCGATCGCCCACGGCATGCCCATGCCCATCGTTGATGCCCTTAAAGTCATTAACGTCCAGAAACAGCAACGCCAGCGTCGTGTTGTGGCGCTGTGCGGCTTGCAGGGCCGAATCCAGCCCGGCGTTGAACAGCGAGCGGTTGGTGAGGGCCGTCAGCGGATCATGATGGGCGAGGAAACGTAATTCTTCCTCGGCCTGGGTGAGGGCGGTTACGTCCCTGGCAACGCCGATCCGCGCACCGACCTCTTCGGACCAGAACGCCGCCCACAGGATGTGTACGGCGTTGCCATCCTTGCGGATATAGCGGTTGCGGAAATCGACGTGAGGCTTGCCATTCATCACCCGCATGATTGAGGCCCGCGTGCGCGCCAGGTCCTCCGGGTGCATGTAGTCGGTGATGAGTGTGCCGGTCAGCTCGTCGGCGCGGTAACCGAGCAGCGCTTCACAGGCATCACTCACAAAGACGATCAGGTTGTCGCTGTCGACCACGAACACCGTGTCCAGCATCAGGTGTATCAATTTTGGATAGAGGGCTTGCAGGTCAACGGCCATAGGTCGGGGCGTCCGGTTCAGATGCGCCGATAATAGCCCGATCACGACGGACGTTGCCGGGGAATCCTGCAGACTTTCAGGTGCTGTGCCTGATCTGTCGATCAACGGCGCTCAAAGGCCTGCGCCAGCGCAGTGCAGACGAGCAATCTGCTCGGCATATCATGACGGCGAGTAGCCTAATGTGGCGGTTCGTGATGTGATGGAGGGCGTTGGAATCTGAAGATTCATCACCCGATGTCCCTGCAGCACGCTATTGCGCGCGCAGCCCCCACGTGCGTGGGCACGGCGCAAAGCAGGCGCGACAGGGGGTTGATGTGTCGAAGGTCAATTGCATCTAACAGTGAGTGGGCTTCCAGCATTTATGGGCAATCACAAGATCGGCATTCGTCGGGTCAACGTCGAAAAAATTCTGCTGGCAGCGGAGAAAATCTTCGCTGAGAAAGGCTATGGCAGCACCGCCATGGCTGACATCGCCGAAGAAGTGCAGTTGCCGCGCTCCAACCTGCATTACTACTTCACCACCAAGAGCGAGCTGTACAGCGCGGTGCTGTTCGACCTGCTGGAGTTGTGGAAGCAGGATGCCCTGAGCTTCGAAACCTTCGATGACCCACGGGTGGTGCTCAGCAGCTACATCCGCGCCAAGATGCAGCGCTCGCGCACGCGGCCGTATGGCTCGAAAGTCTGGGCCAATGAAATCATCCACGGCGCGCCGACACTGGGTGAGGCGCTGGACGAAAGCCTGTACGACTGGGCCAAGATGAAGGAAGCGAAAATTCGCCAATGGGTGGAGGACAAACGCATTCTGCCAGTGGAGCCGTCGAGCCTGCTGTATATGATTTGGGCGTCGACCCAGCACTATGCGGACTTTGATCACCAGGTGAAGATTTTGAATGATCACCAGCCGTTGTCGGATATGCAGTTTGAGAAGGCAATCCAGACGGTGACGGGGGTGATTTTGCGGGGGATTGGGTTGGAGCCTTAAGAGGTGGGGTGAGGCTTAGGGCCCTTCGCGAGCAAGCCCGCTCCCACCGTTGACCGCGTTTTGTCTGAAGCAGTGCAGTCGAAGGTGGGAGCGGGCTTGCTCGCGAGGGTGGTCCAAGCAGCTACACCGCCTCCCGGTAAGGATTACGCGGGTCCTGGGTCCAATTCAAAAACGGTTTACCCGTCTCTATCGGCACCATCTCAATGCAATCGGCCACCGGGCAGGTGATCTGGCACAAATTGCAGCCTACGCACTCATCGTCAATGACTTCGTATTTGTGCGTGCCATCCGCCTGTTTCAAACTGGCGATGGCCTGGTGCGACGTGTCCTCACAGGCAATATGGCAACGTCCGCAGCCAATGCACGCGGCCTGGTCAATCTTCGCAATCACCTGGTAGTTGATGTCCAGGTACTTCCAGTCCGTGGTATTGCCCACCGCCCGCCCGGAAAATTCCTGCAAGCTTTTGTAGCCTTGGCTGTCCATCCACCGCGACAGGCCATCCTTCATCTCCTCGACAATTCGAAACCCATGCAGCATCGCCGCCGTGCACACCTGCACTGCGCCGCACCCCAGGGCGACGAATTCCGCCGCGTCACGCCAGTTGCCGATGCCGCCAATCCCGCAGATAGGCAGGCCCTGGGTCTGTGGGTCACGAGCGATTTCCGCGACCATGTTCAAGGCGATCGGCTTCACCGCCGAGCCGCAATAACCGCCATGGGTACTTTGGCTGCCGACCTTGGGCAGGGCGACCATGCGCTCAAGGTCGACACTGGTGATGGAGTTGATGGTGTTGATCAACGACACCGCATCCGCGCCCCCGCGATACGCCGCGCGCGCCGCCACGCGAATGTCGGTGATATTCGGCGTGAGCTTGACGATCACCGGCAGCGAGCAATACGTCTTGCACCAACGCGTCACCTGTTCCACATACTCCGGCACTTGGCCGACCGCCGCGCCCATGCCGCGTTCGGGCATGCCATGGGGGCAGCCGAAGTTGAGCTCAATGCCGTCGCAGCCGGTGGCCTCCACCAACGGCAAGATAGCTTTCCAGGATTCTTCAACGCAGGGCACCATCAACGACACGATCAGGGCGCGGTCGGGCCAGTCCTTTTTGACCTGGGTGATTTCCCGCAGGTTGATCTCCAGTGAGCGGTCGGTGATCAGCTCGATATTGTTGATGCCCAGCACTTCACGGTTGGCGCCGTAGTGCGCCGAGTAGCGCGACGACACGTTGACCGCCGCCGGGTCTTCACCGAGGGTTTTCCACACCACGCCGCCCCAGCCCGCTTCGAACGCGCGGACCACGTTGTAGGCCTTGTCGGTGGGCGGCGCGGAGGCCAGCCAGAACGGGTTGGGGGCTTTGATACCGGCGAACACAATCGAGAGATCGGCCATTACGCAGCCTCCACATTCAGCATGAGTTGGGCGTGCATGGCTTCGGCGGCCAGCTTGCCGTGTTGCACTGCTTGTACCGTGAGGTCCTGGCCGAGGCTGACGCAATCGCCGCCGGCGTATACCCCGGGAATGCTGGTGCGCAGGTGTTCGTCGACGAAGATTCTTTCGCCCACGCGGTGCAGTTGCTGGGCCAGTGGGTCGTGCAGTGCGGCGTTATCGAAACCTTGCCCGATGGCTTTGAAGATCGCGTCGGCGGCCAGCTCGAAGGTCTCGCCAGTGGCGTGCAGCCGCCCGTTTTCCATGCGTGTACGGGCGAAACGCATGCCGCGTACGTGGCCCTGATCATCGAGCAAGACCTCTTCGGGCTGGGCCCAGGTCAGCAGCCGTACCTGATTGGCTTTGGCAATGTCCTGTTCATGCTGGGTGGCGCCCATGTCGGCAAGGCCACGGCGGTACACCAGGTTCACGTCGCGCGCACCGAGACGGGCCATTTGCACGGCCATGTCGATGGCGGTATTGCCCGCGCCGAGCACGATACAGCGGTCGGCCAGAGGCAGTTGCGAGAGGTCGTCGGCCTGGCGCAGTTCGCGAATATAGTCGGTGGCGGCAAGCAGTCCGGGGGCGTCCTCGTGGGGTAAACCGAGCTGTTTGCTGGCGGCGAGGCCCAGGCCAAGGAATACCGAATCGAATTGCTGGTGCAGTTCGCTCAAGGTGAGGTTGTCGCCCAGGCGCTGACCGTGGCGGATCTCGATGCCGCCGATCTGCAAGAGGAACTCCAGCTCCTTCTGGGCGAAGTCATCGACCAGTTTGTATTTGGCGATCCCGTATTCATTCAGGCCACCGGCCTTCTCGCGCGCTTCGAATATCACCACGTCGTGACCGTGCAAAGCGGCGCGATGGGCACAGGCCAAACCCGCTGGTCCGGCGCCGACCACGGCGATGCGTTTGCCGGTCGGCGCAGCGCGTTGGAACGGGTGTTCGCTGAAGTGCGCATTGTCGATGGCGTAACGTTGCAGCAGGCCGATCAACACCGGCGCGCATTCTTCGGCGTTGTTACGCACGCAGGCTTGCTGGCACAGGATTTCGGTGGGGCAAACACGTGCGCAACTGCCGCCGAGGATATTCGCCGAGAGGATTTTCTGCGCCGCGCCTTGCACGTTTTCGGTGTGGATATTGCGGATGAACGACGGGATGTCGATCTCGCTGGGGCACGCATTCACGCACGGCGCGTCGTAGCAATACAGGCAGCGCGAGGCTTCCAGTTGGGCCTGGCGGGCGTTGAGCGGCGGCGCCAGGTCGGTGAAGTGGCTGGCGAGTGTCGCCCCATCTTCATGGGGATGGGGGAGGTGGGTCAGGGTCTGGATCACGGTTTTGGCCTCACGGTTTCTTTTGGATTGCCTCTAGCGGGCATCTTTGTTGCCTGTGCTGGCGCCGATTGGCGGTATCAGCGTTTCACGGCAGTGGGCCTGGAATGCTCCGCCCGCTTGCTCAACTGCTCAAACACCGATGGGTACGCGGGGCGTTCAACATATCGCCCGGCACCGCGTTCGGCGCGCAGGTCGCCATCGGCCCAGACCAGCTTGCCCTGGCTGATGGTGTGGCTCGGCACGCCGCGCACGGTCTTGCCTTCGAAGATGTTGAAGTCGACTTTCTGGTGGTGGGTCTTGGCCGAAATCGTGCGCGTGCCCTCGGGATCCCACAGCACCAGGTCTGCATCGGCGCCCACGCGGATCGCGCCTTTGCGCGGGTACAGATTGAAGATCTTCGCGGTATTGGTCGACGTCAGCGCAACGAACTCCTGCATCGACAACCGCCCGGTGTTCACGCCTTCGTGCCACAGCAGCGCCATGCGGTCTTCGATACCGGCGGTGCCGTTGGGGATCTTGCTGAAGTCATCACGCCCTGCGGCTTTTTGCTCAGCGCAAAAGCAGCAGTGGTCGGTGGCGGTGGTGTGCAGGTTGCCCGATTGCAGGCCGTGCCACAGCGCTTCCTGGTGCCCGCGCGGGCGGAACGGCGGGCTCATCACATAACCTGCAGCGGTGTGCCAGTCGGGGTGCTGGTAGACACTGTCGTCCAGCAGCAAGTGGCCGGCCAGCACTTCGCCGTACACCGGCTGGCCCTTGCCACGGGCATAGGTGATTTCGTCCAGGGCTTCCTTGGTTGACACGTGCACCAGGTACAGCGGTGTACCAATTGTCTCGGCGATGCGGATCGCGCGGCTGGCCGCCTCACCTTCCACCTGCGACGGGCGCGACAGCGGATGCGCTTCCGGCCCGGTGATGCCCTGGGCCATCAACTTGCGTTGCAGGTGATACACCAGTTCGCCGTTTTCCGCATGCACGGTGGGCACTGCGCCCAACTCCAGGCAGCGTTC
The DNA here is from genome assembly GCF_900215245.1 of Pseudomonas fluorescens. Taxonomy (GTDB): domain Bacteria; phylum Pseudomonadota; class Gammaproteobacteria; order Pseudomonadales; family Pseudomonadaceae; genus Aquipseudomonas; species Aquipseudomonas fluorescens. Next base: position 6,366,645 of record NZ_LT907842.1, on the reverse strand, counting down.
GAAGCTGGCGACCAGCGTGTCGTCAGCCGCCATGATCGCGTTCTTGTAGGCCATGAAATGCTTGAAGCTGTTGATGCCGTGGTGGCTGACCAGCTCCGCCATCTCCTCACGCACTTGTTCGCTCCACCAGGTGATCGCCACGTGAAAGCCGTAGTCGGAGGCGGACTTTTCTGCCCAGCCGCGCCACTGGTGAAAGGCTTCCATCAAGGACTGCTGCGGGTTGGGAATCACAAAGTCGATGATCGACGTCGTGCCCCCGGCAAGGCCTGCTGCGGTGCCGCTGAAAAAGTCTTCACTGGCAACGGTGCCCATGAAGGGCAATTGCATATGGGTGTGCGGGTCGATGCCGCCGGGCATCAGGTATTGGCCGCTGCCGTCGAGCACTTCAGTGCCGGCGGGAACATCCAGACCTGTGCCAATCGCGCGAATTAGACCGCCTGCGCATAAAACATCGGCGCGGTAACGTTCATCATGGGTAATAACGGTGGCGCCACGGATCAACAGCGACATGTCGAGTTCCTCACAGGCTTGACCGGCTGGTGCCAGTTCTAAGTGTTGTAGTGCTGCGTGCCGATGGCTATTCAAAACCTGTCATCGGTGACAGGAATAGAAACTAGCCCGAGTTTTTATAATGAGCAAGAAGATTTTTTATAAGCATATAACGTGTTTAAAGTATTGATTATTAAGGATAAAAAACAAATATCACCAAAATGTAGCGACCTCTCACCATTTTGACGCACTTGACAGGTTATCAATTTGAGCAACATTTCTTATTGCAAATCAGACGCTTGAGAGATGCCTCTTGACGGGGGCGGGAAATAAAAATAATTGTGTTGCACCAGATTGAGTCCCGCGGCGTCGGACAACTTCCGCGTTAGTTAGCCTGAGTGGCGCGGACAGTACCGAGGGGCCAATCGGATAAAGAAATAAAGCTGATAAACATCAGCAGGTTATATAAGCGGTGCGGGTTAAGTGGCGGTTGTCGGCACGGTTATTGAGTGCAGTGGCGGCTGGCCGGTCCCGTGATGTCATGTTGTTTACGAGGTACTCCGGCCACCCCGCACTCAGCGTGGGGGTGAGCAACAATAATTCGAAAAAACCGTGGAGCGGCCATGCAACAGAACAGATCGCAAGTCATTGAGCGCAACGGCCTGTACGAACTCGACGCCGGCCCCGACGTCCTCGACAGCCCTCGCTACAACCACGACATGGCACCGACCAAGGTGCACGAACGCACCTGGAACAAATGGCACATCACCGCGCTGTGGGTCGGCATGTCGATCTGCGTGCCCACCTACACCCTCGGCGGGGTATTGACCGCGTACTTCGGTTTGTCGGTGGGCGAGGCGTTGATGGCGATCCTGCTGGCCAATATCGTGGTGCTGATTCCGCTCACCCTTAACGCGTTTCCCGGCACCAAGTACGGCATTCCGTTTCCGGTATTGCTGCGTTCTTCCTTTGGCATTCTCGGTTCCAACGTGCCGTGTTTGATTCGGGCGCTAGTGGCGTGTGGCTGGTTTGGCATCCAGACGATGTTTGGCGGGTTGGCGATTCACCTGTTTCTGGGCTCGATTTTCGAGGGTTGGAAAGCCCTTGGCGGCACCGGTGAAGTGATCGGCTTCATGATTTTCTGGACCTTGAATTTGTGGGTGGTGCTGCGCGGCGCCGAGTCGATCAAGCGCCTGGAAACCCTGTCGGCGCCGTTGTTGGTGGCGGTGGGGATTGGCCTGCTGGTGTGGGCAATGCCGAATGTATCGCTCAGCGAGCTGATGGCGATTCCCCCCAAACGGCCTGAAGGCGCGAGTCTGACCGGTTACTTCATGGCGGGGCTTACTGCGATGGTGGGCTTCTGGGCCACCTTGTCGCTGAATATTCCCGACTTCAGCCGCTACGCCAAAAGCCAGAAAGACCAGATTCTCGGGCAGATTTTCGGGCTGCCGCTGACCATGTTCCTGTTCGCCGCGCTCGGCGTGATCATGACTGCCGCGTCGGTGAAACTGGTGGGCGTCAGCGTCTCTGATCCGGTGACCCTGATCGGGCATATCCAGAGCCCGGTGTGGGTGGCCATTGCCATGCTGCTGATCATCATCGCCACCTTGTCCACCAACACCGCAGCCAACATCGTCTCGCCCACCAACGACTTCCAGAACATCGCGCCCAAGCTGATCAATCGCACCACGGCGGTCATCCTCACCGGCCTGGTTGGTCTGGTGTTGATGGGGCATGAGTTGCTGAAAAAACTCGGGCTGATCGTTTCGGATGTGAGCCTGGAAACGGTCTATTCCAACTGGTTGCTGGGTTACTCAAGCCTGTTGGGGCCGATTGCCGGGATCATGGTGGTGGACTACTTCATCACACGCAAACAGCAGTTGGACCTGGCCGGCCTGTACCGCGATGACGTTTATCCTGCGTGGAACTGGAGTGGCTTTGTCGCCTTCGGCGTGCCGGTGGTGCTGACCCTGTTGTCGCTGGGCAGTGATGCCTTCAGCTGGTTCTACAGCTACGGCTGGTTCACCGGTTCGGCGTTGGGCGGCTTGCTGTATTACGGCCTGAATTCCAAGCGCAGAGCCAGCCCGTTGGCGCTGAAAACGCCGTTATAAAAGATTGAAAGGCAAGCCAAATGTGGGCGCGGGCGTGCTCGCGAAAGCGTTGAGTCAGTCAGCGCATCAGTCGCTGACAGACTGCATTCGCGAGCACGCCCGCTCCCACATGGATGACCCCATTCCAGTGCTGGAATCGAGTCAACTCATAACAAATGTAGCCTGAGGAGATCCCCATGAACGCTGCCCTGGACGTTCTGCAATCCACCCATCAGCACATCAACCGCGACCGCTTGTGGCAATCCCTGATGGACCTGGCCAAGCTCGGCGCAACGCCCAAGGGCGGCGTATGCCGCCTGGCCCTCACTGACCTTGACCGCAAGGCTCGCGATCTTTTTGTGCAGTGGTGTGAGGCGGCGGGTTGCAGCGTGACCGTCGACGGCATCGGCAACATCTTCGCGCGCCGCCCGGGACGCAATCCCAACCTGCCACCGGTGATGACCGGCAGCCATATCGACACTCAGCCCACGGGCGGTAAATTCGACGGGTGCTTCGGCGTGCTGGCGGGTGTCGAGGTGCTGCGCACCCTCAATGACCTCAACATCGAAACCGAAGCGCCGCTGGAAGTGGTGGTGTGGACCAACGAGGAAGGCTCGCGCTTCCCGCCGTGCATGATGGGTTCCGGGGTGTTTGCCGAGAAATTCACCCTGGCCGATACCCTGGCCAAAGTCGACGTGGACGGAGTCAGCGTCGGCGATGCATTGAATGCGATTGGCTATGCGGGCACGCGGCCAGAGAGCGGGCACAAGGTCGGCGCGTATTTCGAGGCCCATATCGAACAAGGCCCGATTCTTGAGGATGAGAAGAAAACCATCGGCGTGGTGCTGGGAGCCTTGGGGCAAAAGTGGTTCGACCTGAAGCTGCGCGGCGTTGAAGCCCATGCGGGGCCGACGCCAATGCACCTGCGCAAGGATGCTCTGGTGGGCGCGGCGGCAGTGGTGGCTGCCGTGAATGCGGCGGCGTTGGGGCACCAGCCGCATGCGTGCGGCACCGTGGGTTGTTTGCAGGCCTATCCTGGCTCGCGCAATGTGATCCCGGGTGAAGTGCGCATGACCCTGGACTTTCGTCATCTGGAACCGGCACGCCTGGATTCGATGATTGCCGAAGTGCGCAAGGTGATCGACGACACCTGTGCCAAGCACGGCTTGAGTTTTGAAATGGAACCCACCGCCGACTTCCCGCCGTTGTACTTCGACAAGGGTTGCGTGGACGCTGTGCGTGACGCGGCGAATGGGTTGGGGCTGTCGAACATGGACATCGTCAGCGGGGCAGGGCACGACGCGATCTTCGTCGCCGAACTCGGCCCGGCCGGGATGATCTTTGTGCCCTGTGAAGGCGGCATCAGCCATAACGAAATCGAAAACGCCGCGCCGGACGATCTGGCAGCCGGATGTGCGGTGTTGTTAAGGGCAATGCTGGCCGCTTCGGCAGCAATCGCCAGCGGCAAACTGGCCGCCTGAAATACCTTAGGAACATGTGGGAGGGGGCTTGCCCCCGATAGCGGAGTATCAGCTACGGCTGAGCTGACTGACCCACCGCCATCGGGAGCAAGCCCCCTCCCACAATGACCGCACTGTCCTGTCGAATAGTGATCAAGGTGTGGGCGCAGGCTTGCCCAATGATCGCCAGCGGCAAACGGGCCGCCTGAAATGCCGTAAGAAGATGTGGGAGGGGGCTTGCTCCCGATAGCGGAGTATCAGTTACGGCTGAGCTGACTGACCCACCGCCATCGGGAGCAAGCCCCCTCCCACAATGACCGCACTGTCCTGTCGAATAGTGATCAAGGTGTGGGCGCAGGCTTGCCCAATGATCGCCAGCGGCAAACGGGCCGCCTGAAATGCCGTAAGAAGATGTGGGAGGGGGCTTGCTCCCGATAGCGGAGTATCAGTTACGGCTGAGCTGACTGACCCACCGCCATCGGGAGCAAGCCCCCTCCCACAGGGGGCAGCGGTTTTCATACAGTGTGTGTCTACCGCAGTATTGATGGGGGAGGGAGCAAGTCCCTCCCCATTTATCAGGCGCCGGGTTGCCAGCCGCCGCCGAGCGCGGTGACTAATCCCACACTTGCCTGCAATTGCCGCGTCTGCACCGCCTGCAATGTGCGTTGCGCCTGCAACGCCGCCGTCTGCGCGGTTACCACGTCCAGGTAGCTGACGGCTCCCGCCTGATAGCTGTTCATCGCCAATGACTGTGTGTGCTGCGCGGCATCTGCCGCTGCTTGCTCATCCTGGGCCTCCTGCTGCAAGTCGCGCAGTTGCGCGAGGTTGTCTTCCACCTCACGCACGGCTTTCAGTACATGACTGCGGTACTGCGCCGCAGCCTCTTCAAACTCGGCCTTGGCCTGTCGCTCGTTGGCACTCAAGCGTCCACCGTCAAAGATCGGCAAATTAACCAGCGGCCCCAGCGCCCAATAGCGATTACCGGCGGACAGCAAATTACCGACCCCTTGTGTCTGGCCGCCGATCAACCCGGTCAAACTGAAGTCCGGGTACCACGCCGCTTTCGCCACGCCGATATTCGCGTTGGCTGCGAACACCCGGCGTTCCGCTGCGGCGATGTCCGGACGACGTTGCAGCAGGTGGCTCGGCAGTTGAGAGGGAATCCCCGGCAACGCGATCAATTGTTGACTCGCCGGCAACCTGAAGTCGCTGGCTGCGACACCCACCAGTTCGCCAATCGCATGCTCGGTCAGGTTGCGCTGGCCGCGCACTTCGTCCAGTTGCGCCTTGGCTTCGGCCAGTTGATTTTGCGCGCGGGTCAGGTCCAGCTCCGAGGCAATCTGGCCCTCATAACGACTGCGCGTCAGTTGCAATGCCTGGCTGAAATCATCCAGCGAGCTATTCAGAATCCGGCGCTGCGCATCCAGCCCATTAAGCTGCACATACAGCGTCGCCAATTGATGCTGCAGGCTCAGGCGCGCCACCGCCAGGTCATCCCCGGAGGCTTGCGCCTGGGCATCGCCTGCCGCGACCTGGTTGCGGATTTTGCCCCACAGGTCCAAGTCATAGCTCAACGAAAAGCCCGCCGTATTGCTGTTGTAGACCGACGGCTGGGTATCACCTCGCAGCGGCCGCGAATCGGATTGACGCTGGCGTAACGGCTGTGCGCTGGCGCTAATCTGCGGGAACAACCCGGCATGTAACTGGCTGGCATAGGCCTGGGACGCATCGAAGTGCGCCAGTGCCGCCGCGAGGTCCGGGTTGGCCTTGAGCAGTTGTTGTTGCAGGTCATTGAGGCGCGAATCGTTGTAGAGCTTCCACCATTCGGGCGCCAGTTGATCGGACGGTTGCGCACTGTGCCACGGGCCATCACTGGTCTGTTCGCGGTAGCCGGCCGGCAGGTCGACCGACGGCACCGTATACGTGGGCGCCAGCGAGCAACCCTGCAAGGCCAGCAGCACCAACGCCGCGAGGGGGTTAAGCCTTGGGCGCATGCGCACCTCCGGCGTCGGCGAGTTGCACGGGGTCGCCTTCGCGCAGGGCGTCCGGCGGGTTATCGACGACACGGTCGGCGGGCTTCAGGCCTTGGTCGATCACCAGACGCTCGCCGAGGTCGAGGCCGATGTGGATGTCTTGCAAGTGCACATGGTTGTGCGCATCCAGCACGGCGACCTGGGTGCCTTGGGCGCGGAAGATCAGGGCACTGGCCGGGATGCTCACGCCATGGGTGTCCGCTGGAATCGGCAGGGTGGCTTCAGCGTAATCGCCAGGCAGCAATTCGCCGTTGGGGTTGTCGGCCACGAACTGGGCGAGCAAGGTGCCGGAGCGGCGGTCGATGGCGGTGGAGTCGCCGATCAGGCGCGCCTTGAAGTGCTCGCCGGGGTGCTCGGGCACGGTCAACTCGGCTTCGAGGCCGGCGTGGATGACCGCCGCGTAGTTCTGCGGCACCGGCACGTAGAGGCGCAACTGGTGGGTGTCGGCGATGTTGAACAGCTCGGGATCGCTGTCGGTGTCGGCCTTGATCAACTGGCCAATGTCGGTGTTGCGCGCGGTGATGGTGCCGGCGAACGGTGCGCGGATGGTCTTGTAGCTTTCCAGGGCGGACAGCCGCGCATAGTCGGCCGCCGCCGCCTCGGCGTTGGCTTTGGCCGCGGCGGCGTTGGAGGTTTTTTCATCGGCCTCCTGACGCGACACCGAATGGCTGGCCAACAGGTTTTGCCAGCGCGTGGCGGTGGTTTCGGCCAGGCGCGCGTTGGCCTGTTCCTGCACCAGGCGGGCGTGGGTTTGCGCCAGTTGCTGGTCAAGGTCCGGGCTGTCGATTTCGGCGAGGACTTGCCCGGCTTTGACCTGGGTACCGATGTCGGCTTTCCAGTCTTTCAAGTAGCCGCTGACCCGCGCGTGAATCGGCGCCTTGCTCCAGGCCTCAAGGTGCGCGGGCAGGCGCAAGGTGTCGCCGGCCACGTTCTGTTTCGGTTGGAACACCATCACTTGCGGGATGGCGGCGGTTTCGGTCCAGGCGGTGACCGATTGTTCGTGCATCGTGCGGGCGTGCAGGCCGTTGGCGACCAACAGGGCGGCCAGTGTCAGGCCGCCGACACCCATGAGCATCAGACGCTTGCGCGAGGGGTTGTGATCAGACGACATGTGAAGTTTCTCCAGCAACTGCGCGAGTAGGGTGACGACCGTGGACCAGGCTGAAGACCACGGGAACAAACAACAAAGTGGCGACGGTGGCGAAGATCAAGCCACCGATAACGGCACGGCCAAGCGGGGCGTTCTGCTCCTCGGAAATTGCCAGCGGCAGCATGCCGATGATCATCGCCAGCGCGGTCATGCACACCGGCCGGAAGCGCGTGTAACCGGCTTCCAGGGCGGCCTTCAGTGCATCGCCATGTTCGGCCAGGCGTTCACGACAAAAGCTCACCACCAGGATCGAGTTGGCGGTGGCCACGCCCATGCACAGGATGGCGCCGGTGAGTGCCGGCACCGACAGCGAGGTGCCGCTGAGGAACAGCATCCACACAATCCCTGCCAGCGCCGCCGGCAGTGCCGTGATGATCACGAAAGGGTCGGCCCACGATTGGAAGTTGACCACGATCAGCAGGTAGATCAGCACCACCGCGCCAAGCAAACCAAAGCTCAAACCACTGAACGCTTCATGCAGGGCATCGATCTGCCCGTGCAGGCTGATCACCGCACCTTTGGGGCGCATGGAGGCGGTGTCGTCCAGCACTTTTTGCACGTCGCGGGCCACGCCACCGAGGTCGCGACCTTGCACGTTGGCGTACAGGTCCAGGGTCGGTTCGATGTTGTAGTGGGTCACGACTGCCGGGCTTTGCACGCGCGCGATGGTCGCCACGCCGCCGAGGATTTGTGATTGGCCATTGGCACCGGTCACCGGCAAGGCTTCCAGCGACGGCAGGCTGTCGAGGCGGTATTGCGGGGTGGCGGCGACGATCGAATACGACACGCCGTTGGCCGGGTTGAGCCAGAAGGTCGGCGCGGTTTGCGAGCTGCCGGCGAGGGAGGCGACCATGCTGTTGGTCACGTCACGCTCGGTGATACCCAGGCCATTGGCGCGCATGCGGTCGACGTTAACTTGCAGCGACGGGTAGCCGGTGGACTGCTGGATACGCAGGTCGGCGATGCCCGGCACGTGTTGCAGGCGCCGCTCAAGCTCCACGGCGTAGGCACGGTTTTCTGCATCGCTGCGCCCGGAGATTTTTACATCCAGCGGCGCGGGTGCACCGAAGTTGAGGATCTGGCTGCTGATATCCGCGGGCAGGAAGGCGAAGTGGCTGCCGGGGAAACTTTCCGGCAAGGCTTCACGCAGTTTTTTTACGTAATCGGCAGTCGGTGCGTGGTGCTTTTTCAGGCTGACTTGAATATCGCCATCCTGCGGGCCGATGGTGCCGCTGCTGCTGTAGGCCATGTCGATGCCGCTGAGCGGAATGCCGATGTTGTCGACGATGGTGTCGAGTTCTTCGGCCGGGATTACTTCGCGAATCCGCGCTTCAATCCGGTCGAAGGCGGCGGCGCTTTCTTCAATCCGCGTGCCCAGCGGCAAACGTACGTGAAGGGCGAGGGCGCCGGCGTCGGTGGCCGGGAAGAAGTCCTGGCCCAGGCTCGGCAGCAGCAGGAACGACGCCAGCACGCAGGCCAGGAAGCCGACGATAAAGCGCTTGCGGGCGCCGAGGGCCAGCGTCAACAGACCGTGGTAGGTATCGCGGATAGTCGAGAAGTGCCGCTCGAACCCTTGCTGGAAATTCAGCACTGCTTGCAGCACACGATTGCGAGGTTTGTTGTGCTGCTCACCCTCGTGGTGGTTGATGAATTGATCTTCCGGGTGATGCCCTGCGCCTTGTTCCGGCATATGTGGCTTGAGCAGGAACATCGCCAGCGTTGGCACCAGGGTGCGCGAAAGGATGAACGAGCTGGCCATGGCGAAGATCACCGCGAGGGCCATCGGCCGGAACAGGTAGCCGGCGATGCCTTGCAGCAGGAACATCGGCACAAACACGATGCAGATGCACAGCAGCGAGACGAACGCCGGACCGACAATTTGCGCGGCGCCGTCGAGGATCGCGGTCTTTACCGCCTTGCCTTGCTCCAGGTGCCAGTTGATGTTTTCGATGGTCACCGTGGCGTCGTCCACCAAAATCCCCACCGCCAACGCCAGCCCGCCGAGGGTCATCACGTTGAGGGTTTGCCCGCTGACGGCCAGCAGTGCGATGGCGGACAGCACCGCCAGGGGAATCGACGCGGCGATGATCAGTGTCGAGCGCCAGCTGCCGAGAAACAGCAGGATCATCGCACTGGTCAGCAGTGCGGCGATGATGCCTTCCTGGGCCACGCTGCCTACCGACTGCTTGACGAACACCGAGGCGTCACCCAACAGCGAAGTCTTCAGCGACGGCGGCAGGGTTTCGTTGATACGCGGCAGCATCTGGCGGATGCCATCGATGATCGACAGGGTCGAGATGCTGCCGTTTTTCAAGGCCGGCATGAGTACTGCGCGGTGACCGTCGACGCGCACGATGTTGGTCTGCGGCGGCGAGCCGTCACGCACGTGGGCCACTTGCCCAATGGTGATGATGGCGCCGTCGACGGTCTTGATCGGCAGGTCGTTCAGCTCGTCAATCGCCTTGGGGCTGTTGTTGAGCAGGATCGTGTATTCGTTGGGGCCGAGCTTGGCGGTGCCCACCGGGATGATCTGGTTTTGCAGTGCCAGGGCATTGCCTACGTCCTGCGCCGACAAACCTTTGGCGGCCAGCGCCTGCGGGTCAAGGTCGAGGGTGATCTGGCGTTGCTTGCCGCCCATTGGCGTCGGCATGGCCAGGCCGGGCAGGGCACTCAACGGCAGCCGGATATTGTTCTGCACCAGGTCGCGGATCTTGGCTTCCGAGAGGCTGGGGCTGGAGAACGCCATTTGCAGGATCGGCACCGTGGAGGCGCTGTAGTTAAGGATCAGTGGCGGCGTGATGCCCGGTGGCATCTGCTTGAGCACGGTTTGTGAAACCGCCGTCACTTGGGCGTTGGCGGTGCGGATGTCCACGCCGGGTTGGAAGAAGATTTTCACGATGCCCATGCCGGGCAGCGATTGCGATTCGATGTGTTCGATGTCGTTAACGGTGGTGCTCAGTGAACGTTCGTAGGTGTAGATCACCCGACCGGCCATGGCGTCCGGTGACAGGCCGTTGTACTGCCAGACGACGGCGACGACGGGTATGCCGATATCGGGGAACACATCCGTAGGGGTTCGCAGGGCCGCCATCGGCCCGATGATGCAGATGAATATGGCCAACACGATGAACGTGTACGGCTTTTGCAGTGCGGTCTTTACCAGCCCGAGCATGCGTAAACCTCCGAAGGAGCAGGATTGCAAACCCCGGCAGTCTTGCCCGACCCACCTAACACGCACCTTTCAGCCAGGTGAAGGAACATTTAGTTAAGCGCTGAAGATCGTTTCATATGTATTCATTTGTTCTACAAAGGGTGGGTCTCCAAGCTTGTCCCCCATCGGACTCGACACCTTTCAGATCCGGACAACGTTCTTTTTTGGAGCCCTGCCATGACATTTAAAGCACTCAAACCCCTGTTGTTGATTCCCGCCCTCGGCGCTGTTCTGTTGTTGTCGGCGTGTGCCGGCCCGCTGCCCAAGGCTGACCCGAGCGAAGCGTGGATAGGATTGACAGAAGAGGCCCCGAACGACCTGATGGCCGAGCGCGTCGACGGCAAGCGCGTGGATGACGGCCGCTACTTTGAAGTGACCCCGGGCGACCATCGTCTGGACGTGACGTTATTTGAAGAAGAGGCGGGCGACGACAACCAGCAAGACTGCCAGGGCCGGGTTGAGTACAAGCACTTCAAGGCGGGGGAACACTACACGTTGGCGGAATCGAGCCTGGGCACCACCGTACGTGCCGTCCTCAAGGACGGTCACGGCAAGGAAGTCGCGGCGACTCAAGACTTCAATTGCATGCCAGGCTAAGCGTGGTGCGCCGCCGCCTTGTGGGGCTTGGCCGGTGCAGCAGGTTTGAGGTGGGGGTGATGATGCCGGCGGGTCACGCGCATCACGCCCCACAACATGGCGCTGGCGACCGCCAGCCAACCGCAGATCAACAGGAAAATCGTCGTAGCAAGGCTCATTCTGGCCTCCTTTCGCCCCGCTGGGGGCACACACAGTCTTCTCAATGGACAGTCTAGCTACCTGGCGGTTGCGTGCTATTGACCAATGGTCGAGTCCATCCAACTTGTTTGCTATATCCGCGCCTCCTCTCTGTTACCTAAACGCGATTGGGCTATGATCAGGGCCCTCACCGGCCGTTGATCAAGCGAGTCAAAAATTGCGGTTACGTTCGAACATTAAACCTTCTTTGCTGCTGGCATGTGCCCTCGGGCTTGCCGCCTGTTCCGGTCACCCCTCGAAACTGGCGGGCTTGCCGGAGCGTGTCGAACTCACCGGGGTGCCGGCCTTTCGCAGTGAGGCTTACCTGAGTGGTCCATCGGCTTTAGCCAGCATGCTGTCGCAACAAGGCATTGTGATGACACCCGGCTTGCTGGATAAACCGCTGCACCTGCCCGGCGCTGAAGCTGATCTTGAGCGCAACATGCAGGTCCTCGCGCGTGAATACGGGCTGATGGTGTACCCGCTGGATAGCCGGCTCACGGCGGTACTGGAACAGGTGGCCGCGGGGTATCCGGTGATGGCGCGGATCGACTCAAGCTTCTGGTCCGGCGCGCGGTACGTTGTGGTGGTGGGGTTCAATCAGCAGAAGAGCACCGTGCTGCTGCGCTCGGGTAAGGAACGACGTTTGTTGATGAGCTTCAGCGATTTTGAGTCGGCGTGGAAGAGTGCCGGTCACTGGGGCATCCTGACCCAGCGTCCGAGCCAGTTGCCGGCAAATGTAGATGCGCAGCGCTGGCGGGAGGCGGCTAACGCGACCGCCCAAGCCGGCCAGGAGCAGTCAGCGGCGCAGGCACTCAAGGTGCTGGCAGAAAGGAAATAACCTACCCAGGGTTCAACAATACGGGAGGCTGGCCTGCCCGCGATACCGGCAAGCCAGCCTTCCATCTTCGAACGGCGTTGCTCAGCGACGTACTTCAGCCGCGTTCGGGCGATTCTTCAGGTTCTTGTCGGCCTTGTAGCGCAACGCGACGTCCGGCACCGAACCACTTTTGCCGGTCTCAACCCAATTGCGGATACGCGTGGCATCGGCGAAGTGGGTGAACTTGCCGAAGGCATCAAGAATGACCAGCGACACCGGGCGGTTACCCATGCTGGTGACCAGGACCAGGCAGTGGCCGGCCTGGTTGGTGAAACCGGTCTTGGTCAGTTTGATATCCCATTTGGCACGGTTGATCAGGTGGTCGGTGTTGGAGAAACCCAAGGTGTAGTTGGGTTTACGGAACGACACGGTCTTTTCTTTGGTCGTGCTCAGTTGGCTGAGCAGCGGGTATTTGCGCGCGGCGGCCAACAGCTTGCTCAGGTCACGGGCGGTGGACACGTTGTGAATCGACAGGCCGGTAGGCTCGACATAGTGTGTGCTGGTCATGCCCAGCGCCTTGGCTTTGGCGTTCATGGCGGCGATGAAGGCCGGGTAGCCGCCAGGGTAGTGGTGCGCCAGGCTCGCGGCAGCGCGGTTTTCGGAGGACATCAGGGCGATCAGCAGCATTTCCTTGCGGGGCATTTCGCTACCGATTTTCACTCGGGAGAACACGCCTTTCATTTCCGGCGTGTCTTTGATGTTGATGTCGATGTATTCATCCATGTTTTGCTTGGCTTCCAGCACGATCAGGCCGGTCATCAGCTTGCTCACGGAAGCGATCGGCACCACCACATCAGGGTTGCTGGAATAGATGACTTTGTTGGTTTGCAGGTCGACCAGCATGGCGCTGCCGGAAGCGATTTGCAGTTTGGAGGTATCACGCGGAGCCAGAGTGGTTTCGGCTGCGTGCGCGAAGGTGCCTGTAAATGCGAAAAATAGGCTGACAATAGAGAGACGAATTTTCACGCGGATGAACTCGCTAAAAAGTAAGGAAATACCGTTTGGAAACGGGTTTTATGACAAATGCCGTTACATTTTAGGAGTATGGATCAGAAACTGTCGAATGTTCTTCGAGAACCAGACGAAAGTGCTTAAAAACTAACAAAAAACGGGTTTTATCCGCGCATTAAAAAGCCCTGCTATAAGGCAGGGCTTTTTCAGTACGACGGGTTATTAGCTGTGCAGCGTTTCTGCCGCATACAGCGTGTTTTCCAACAGGCAGGCACGGGTCATCGGGCCGACACCGCCGGGTACTGGTGTGATCCAGCCAGCGCGGGGCAGGGCGGTTTCGTACACCACATCGCCTACCAGCTTGCCGTCTTCCTGGCGGTTGATGCCTACGTCGATGACGATGGCGCCTTCCTTGATCCACTCACCCTTGACCAGGCCCGGCTTGCCGGCGGCAACCACCACCAGATCGGCACGGCCGACATGGCCGGCGAGGTCCTTGGTGAAGCGGTGGGTGACGGTCACGGTGCAGCCAGCCAGCAGCAGTTCCATGGCCATCGGGCGACCGACGATGTTGGAAGCACCGACCACCACGGCATCGAGGCCGTACAGATCGACACCGGTGCTTTCCAGCAGCGTCATGATGCCTTTCGGCGTGCAGGGGCGCAGCAGCGGGATACGCTGGGCCAGACGGCCGACGTTATAAGGGTGGAAGCCGTCGACGTCCTTGTCCGGGCGAATGCGTTCCAGCAATTGGGAAGCGTCCAGATGCTCGGGCAGCGGCAGTTGAAGCAGGATGCCGTCGATGCTCGGGTTTTCATTGAGGCTGTCGATCAGGTCGGTAAGGGCCTGCTGGGTGGTGTCCTCCGGCAAGTCGTAGGCTTTGGAAATAAAGCCGACTTCTTCACAGTCTTTACGCTTGTGCGAGACATAAACCTGAGAGGCAGGATCGCTGCCGACCAGGATCACCGCGAGGCCAGGCGTGCGCAGGCCTTGCTGGCTACGCTCGGTGACGCGTTTGGCGATCTGCTGGCGCAGGCTGGCGGCGATTGATTTGCCGTCGATAAGTTGTGCAGTCATTACGCGTGATTAACCATCGAGAGGGGGAAGAAAAGTGCGCGTATTCTCGCACGCCAGGACGTGAGGGCAAAGGCGCTTGGTCTGCAAATTGGCCTAACCCCTTAAATAAAATGAATTTTTTTCAAAAAAGATTTGACGGGTTTCAAGGCCCTCTATACTATTCGTCGCACTTGTCGGGCACAGCCTAGCACTGCTTAAGAAGGTCGAGCAGAATTGCTGTTCTGTAAGGCTGGAAGCACTTAGTTTGTAATCCTCCAAGAGTACAGATTAATAAGGCGCCCGTAGCTCAGCTGGATAGAGCATCCGCCTTCTAAGCGGATGGTCGCAGGTTCGAGTCCTGCCGGGTGCGCCATTAGGCAGCTTTGGCACAAGTAGCGCTATATGGTGGGCGTAGCTCAGTTGGTAGAGCACGGGATTGTGACTCCCGTTGTCGAGGGTTCGATCCCCTTCGTCCACCCCATATTTAGAAAGGCGCCAGATTAATCATCTGGCGCCTTTGCTTTAAGAGCTTCAAGCGCGGATGTGGTGGAATTGGTAGACACACTGGATTTAGGTTCCAGCGCCGCGAGGCGTAAGAGTTCGAGTCTCTTCATCCGCACCAATTAAAGCGTTGCCGGGCCATCAGGCGCGGTAAGGCTCGACAAAGAAGATGTGTGAGTTCTTTGTTAATGCAATATGGTGGGCGTAGCTCAGTTGGTAGAGCACGGGATTGTGACTCCCGTTGTCGAGGGTTCGATCCCCTTCGTCCACCCCATATTCAGAAAAAGCGCCAGATCAGTGATCTGGCGCTTTTTTTGCGTCAGAAATTTCCCATTGGCAGTGCAAGTCAGCTTGACGCCAAGAAAAAGCAAGCATTCTCAATGCCTTGGCGTTAGAATCGTTGCCGGTTTTGAGCGTGTAGAACTGATCCAGGGCTATATCAGGGTCGGTACAGCTATTTAATAGCGATAACGGCGCAGTACCTGAAAAAGGGCTGTGCCGTTTTTGTTTAAGTGTTTTGAGTTTCAGGGCGGGGCGTTTCGTCGTATTTGTGTTTCTCGATGCTGCTGCCGTGCCCTCCGGTCTTGTTTGCAAGGTCGGTCGCCAGGGGCGTGCGTTTCGGCGCCTCTATATATAGAAGGGTTGATGCAGAGCCCTGGCGTGTTGAGCTGTATTTGCTAACGGGATGAGGTGCATGCGTGCACTTGAACCTATAAATGGCCTGCTGTTTTTCTACCCGTTTTCAGTAGGGTGACTTCTTGAGTTTGACCCACTAGAATGCATGCCCTTGATTCTGGGGTCGGAAACGGCCGGCTAACGTCTGTGCAACGAGGAATATCCATGCAAGTTTCTGTTGAAAATACTACTGCTATCGAGCGCCGCCTGAGCATCACCGTGCCGGCAGAGCGTATTGAGACTGCGGTCAACAAGCGTCTGCAGCAGACTGCCCAAAAGGCCAAAATCGCTGGTTTCCGTCCAGGCAAAGTGCCAATGAGCGAAATCAAGCGTCGTTTTGGCGCCGATGCGCGTCAGGAAGCGGTGGGTGACGTGATCCAGGCTTCTTTTTACGAAGCTGTTGTTGAGCACAAGCTGAACCCGGCTGGCTCGCCTTCGATCGAGCCTAAGTCCCTGGAAGCAGGTAAAGACCTGGAATACGTTGCCGTATTCGAAGTGTTCCCGGAGTTCACTGTTGCCGGTTTCGAAGACATCGCTGTTGAGCGCCTGAGCGCCGACGTGGCTGATGCCGACCTGGACAACATGCTGGAAATCCTGCGCAAGCAGAACACTCGTTTTGAAGTGGCCGATCGCGCTGCCCAGAACGAAGATCAACTGAACATCGATTTCGTTGGCAAGGTTGACGGCGAAGCATTCGCTGGCGGCTCCGCCAAGGGCACTCAGCTGGTGCTGGGTTCCAACCGCATGATCCCTGGTTTCGAAGACGGCCTGGTTGGCGCAAAAGCCGGCGAAGAGCGCGTTCTGAACCTGACCTTCCCAGCTGACTACCAGAACCTGGACCTGGCCGGCAAAGCCGCCGAGTTCACCGTGACGGTCAACAGCGTATCCGAGCCTAAGCTGCCAGAGCTGAACGAAGAGTTCTTCGCTCAGTTCGGTATCAAGGAAACCGGTATCGACGGCTTCCGCACCGAAGTTCGCAAGAACATGGAGCGCGAGCTGCGTCAGGCCATCAAGTCCAAGGTCAAGAACCAGGTAATGGACGGCCTGCTGGCTGCCAACCCGATCGAAGTGCCAAAGGCTCTGCTGTCCAACGAAGTGGATCGCCTGCGCGTTCAAGCGGTTCAGCAGTTTGGTGGCAACATCAAGCCTGACCAACTGCCGGCCGAGCTGTTCGAAGAGCAAGCCAAGCGCCGCGTTGTGCTGGGTCTGGTCGTCGCAGAAGTGGTCAAGCAATTCGACCTCAAGCCTGACGAAGATCGTGTTCGCGAAATGATCCAGGAAATGGCCTCGGCCTACCAGGAGCCTGAGCAGGTTGTAGCTTGGTACTACAAGAACGACCAGCAGCTGAACGAAGTACGTTCGGTTGTGCTGGAAGAACAAGTTGTGGATACTGTTCTGCAGAAGGCTAAGGTGACCGATAAAGCGGTCTCTTACGAAGAAGCAGTCAAACCGGCGGAAGCAGCACAAGCCGACTGATTGTCCAACTCGTTCGAAATACAACCATAAGCCAGCCTCGCGCTGGCTTATGCGTTTTCAAGACATGACTATTTGGGAGTAACTGCAGAGCATGTTCCGTAATTCCTATATTCAGCAGAACTCTGATATCCAGGCCGCTGGCGGCCTGGTCCCGATGGTTGTCGAGCAATCTGCTCGTGGCGAACGCGCCTATGACATCTACTCGCGCCTGCTCAAGGAACGAGTGATTTTTCTGGTCGGCCCTGTAGAGGACTACATGGCTAACCTGATTTGTGCGCAACTGCTGTTCCTTGAAGCGGAAAACCCGGACAAGGACATCCATCTTTACATTAACTCTCCGGGTGGCTCGGTGACGGCGGGTATGTCGATCTACGACACCATGCAGTTCATCAAGCCAAACGTGTCGACCACTTGCATCGGCCAGGCCTGCAGCATGGGCGCTTTCCTGCTGACCGCAGGTGCCGAGGGCAAGCGTTTCTGCCTGCCTAACTCGCGCGTGATGATTCACCAGCCACTGGGCGGCTTCCAGGGCCAGGCGTCGGATATCGAAATTCACGCCAAGGAAATCCTGTTTATTCGTGAGCGCCTCAATACATTGATGGCCAAGCACAGCGGGCATACCCTGGAAGAAATCGAGCGTGACACCAATCGCGACAACTTTATGAGCGCGGAAGCTGCGCGTGCGTATGGGTTGATCGACGCGGTGATCGAAAAGCGCCCCGCTTAATATAAGCAGCTCAAAATAGGGCTGGTCGGCGTGTCCGACTACCGGCGGGCTTGAAAAAGCCCGCATAAGCCTTCATCTTGTGTTGCAAGCCTATCGGATTTGGATCGAACGAATGACTGACACCCGCAACGGCGAGGACAACGGCAAGCTGCTCTATTGCTCCTTCTGCGGCAAAAGCCAGCATGAAGTACGCAAATTGATTGCCGGCCCCTCGGTGTTTATCTGCGACGAGTGCGTCGACCTGTGCAATGACATCATCCGCGAGGAGGTGCAGGAAGCCCAGGCCGAAAGCAGCGCGCATAAATTGCCTTCGCCTAAAGAAATCAGCGGCATCCTTGACCAATATGTGATTGGTCAAGAGCGTGCAAAGAAGGTTCTGGCCGTAGCGGTGTACAACCACTACAAGCGCTTGAATCAGCGTGACAAAAAAGGCGACGAGGTCGAACTCGGCAAGAGCAACATCTTGCTGATCGGTCCTACTGGCTCGGGTAAAACCTTGCTGGCGGAAACCCTCGCGCGCCTGCTGAACGTTCCGTTCACCATCGCCGACGCCACCACCCTCACCGAGGCTGGCTACGTGGGTGAAGATGTCGAGAACATCATTCAGAAATTGCTGCAGAAGTGCGACTACGACGTAGAGAAGGCCCAGATGGGTATTGTCTATATCGACGAAATCGACAAGATTTCGCGCAAGTCCGACAACCCGTCGATCACCCGTGACGTTTCCGGTGAAGGCGTGCAGCAAGCGCTGTTGAAACTGATTGAAGGCACGGTAGCTTCCGTACCGCCTCAAGGCGGCCGCAAGCACCCGCAGCAGGAATTCCTTCAGGTTGATACGCGTAACATCCTGTTCATTTGTGGCGGTGCTTTCTCCGGTCTGGAGAAGGTTATTCAGCAGCGTTCCACACGTGGCGGTATCGGTTTTGGTGCGGAAGTGCGCAGCAAGGAAGAAGGCAAGAAAGTGGGCGAGTCCCTGCGTGAAGTCGAGCCTGACGATCTGGTCAAGTTCGGTCTGATCCCGGAATTCGTTGGCCGCTTGCCTGTCCTGGCCACGCTGGACGAGCTGGATGAGGCTGCTTTGATTCAGATCCTCACCGAGCCGAAAAACGCCCTGACCAAGCAATATGCCAAGTTGTTCGAAATGGAAGGTGTAGACCTCGAGTTCCGTACCGATGCACTCAAATCAGTGGCCAAGCGGGCACTGGAGCGCAAGACCGGTGCACGTGGTTTGCGCTCGATCCTCGAAGGCGTGTTGCTCGACACCATGTACGAAATCCCCTCGCAGTCTGAGGTGAGTAAAGTGGTGATCGACGAAAGCGTTATCGAAGGCAAGTCCAAGCCACTGTATATCTACGAAAACAGTGAGCCGGCTGCCAAGGCTGCACCCGACGCGTAAGCGTTTAGCTGTCGCAGTACAAGCAAGGGGCCTTTCGGGGCCCCTTATTTATTTTCGGGCGATTTTGCAGCGTTGTTTTTTAATTCGCGTTTATTCATGCGTTTAACTGCCAGCATTGAGCTTGTTTTTTTTGCATGCAGCCCCCATCTTGGTTTCAAGCTAATTTTTCAACTGTCATAGAGGCGAAATCATGAAGACAACCATCGAATTGCCTCTCCTGCCGTTGCGTGATGTCGTCGTCTATCCGCACATGGTTATCCCGCTGTTCGTGGGGCGCGAGAAGTCTATCGAAGCCCTCGAGGCCGCGATGACGGGCGACAAGCAGATTTTGCTGTTGGCCCAAAAGAATCCTGCTGATGATGATCCAGGCGAAGACGCACTGTATCGCGTCGGTACCATTGCCACCGTATTGCAATTGCTCAAGTTGCCTGACGGCACCGTCAAGGTGCTGGTGGAAGGTGAGCAGCGTGGTGCGGTCGAGCGCTTCATGGAGGTGGACGGCCACCTGCGCGCCGAAGTGGCGCTGATCGACGAAGTCGAAGCTCCAGAGCGCGAATCCGAAGTGTTTGTGCGCAGCCTGCTCTCGCAGTTCGAGCAGTATGTGCAGTTGGGCAAAAAAGTCCCGGCTGAAGTCCTGTCTTCCCTCAACAGCATTGATGAGCCAAGCCGCCTGGTCGATACCATGGCCGCGCACATGGCGCTCAAGATCGAACAGAAGCAGGACATCCTCGAAATCATCGACCTGTCGGCTCGTGTTGAGCACGTGCTGGCGCTGCTGGATGGCGAAATCGACCTGCTGCAGGTTGAAAAACGCATCCGCGGTCGCGTGAAGAAACAAATGGAGCGCAGCCAGCGCGAGTACTACCTGAATGAGCAGATGAAGGCCATTCAGAAAGAACTCGGCGACAGCGAGGAAGGCCACAACGAAATCGAAGAGCTGAAGAAGCGCATCGATGCCGCCGGCCTGCCGAAAGACGCCCTGACCAAAGCCACCGCTGAGCTGAACAAGCTCAAGCAAATGTCGCCGATGTCGGCCGAAGCCACTGTGGTTCGTTCCTATATCGACTGGCTGGTGCAAGTGCCGTGGAAGGCCCAGACCAAAGTGCGCCTGGACCTGGCGCGTGCCGAGGATATCCTCGACGCCGACCACTACGGCCTCGAAGAAGTCAAAGAGCGCATCCTCGAATACCTCGCCGTGCAAAAGCGCGTGAAGAAAATTCGTGGCCCGGTGTTGTGCCTGGTCGGTCCTCCGGGGGTGGGTAAAACCTCCTTGGCGGAGTCGATTGCCAGCGCCACCAACCGCAAGTTCGTGCGCATGGCCCTCGGTGGTGTGCGTGACGAGGCGGAAATTCGTGGTCATCGCCGTACTTACATCGGTTCGATGCCAGGAAGATTGATTCAAAAGATGACAAAAGTTGGCGTGCGCAACCCGCTGTTCCTGCTCGATGAAATCGACAAAATGGGCAGCGATATGCGTGGCGACCCGGCGTCGGCGTTGCTCGAAGTGCTCGACCCGGAGCAGAACCACAATTTCAACGACCATTACCTGGAAGTCGACTACGACCTGTCCGACGTAATGTTCCTGTGCACCTCCAACTCCATGAATATTCCGCCGGCGTTGCTGGACCGGATGGAAGTGATTCGTCTGCCGGGTTACACCGAAGACGAGAAGATCAATATCGCCGTCAAATACCTCGCGCCCAAGCAGATTTCGGCCAACGGCCTGAAAAAAGGCGAGATCGAATTTGCGGTCGAGGCGATCCGCGACATCGTTCGTTACTACACCCGCGAGGCCGGTGTACGGGGCCTTGAGCGTCAAATTGCGAAGATCTGCCGCAAGGCGGTCAAAGAGCATGCGCTGGAAAAACGCTTCTCTGTGAAGGTAGACGCCGACTCCCTGGAACACTTCCTGGGCGTGAAAAAATTCCGTTACGGCCTGGCTGAGCAGCAGGACCAGGTAGGCCAGGTGACAGGCTTGGCGTGGACCCAGGTGGGCGGCGAATTGCTGACCATCGAAGCTGCGGTAATCCCGGGCAAAGGCCAATTGATCAAGACCGGTTCGCTGGGTGATGTGATGGTCGAATCCATCACGGCTGCGCAGACCGTGGTGCGCAGCCGCGCGAAGAGCCTGGGGATCCCCCTGGACTTCCACGAGAAGCACGACACTCACATCCACATGCCGGAAGGGGCGACCCCGAAGGACGGCCCTAGCGCCGGTGTAGGGATGTGTACGGCATTGGTGTCGGCATTGACCGGCATACCTGTACGCGCCGATGTTGCCATGACCGGCGAAATTACCCTGCGTGGTCAGGTATTGGCCATCGGTGGTCTGAAAGAGAAATTGCTCGCTGCACACCGGGGCGGTATCAAGACTGTGATCATTCCTGAAGAGAATGTTCGCGACTTGAAGGAAATTCCTGACAACATCAAGCAGGATCTTCAGATTAAACCGGTTAAATGGATTGACGAGGTCCTGCAAATTGCGCTGCAATACGCGCCGGAGCCCTTGCCAGATGTGGCTCCGGAGATTGTCGCGAAGGATGAAAAACGCGAGTCTGATTCCAAGGAAAGAATTAGTACGCATTAATGCCGTTAAGCCTGGGGGCTTCCTTGACAGCTTTTTAGAGCCCTTGTTATAAAGCGGCTCTTAAGTGTCTGTAGGCCATTCAGCACTGGTTTTTGCTTTCACCAAAAAACTTAGAACCATACTCAATAGATATATAAGGGGACTTAGAGTGAACAAGTCGGAACTGATTGATGCTATCGCCGCATCCGCTGATATCCCGAAAGCTGCTGCTGGCCGTGCGCTGGACGCAGTAATCGAATCCGTCACTGGCGCTCTGAAGGCCGGCGACTCCGTGGTACTGGTAGGCTTCGGTACTTTCTCTGTGACTGATCGCCCAGCTCGCACTGGCCGTAACCCACAGACTGGCAAAGCACTGCAAATCGCTGCCGCCAAGAAACCAGGTTTCAAAGCCGGTAAAGCCCTGAAAGAAGCTGTTAACTAAGTTTCGCTCAAGCCTTACCTACCCGGGTCAGACGCAGGTCTGGCCTGGCAGCGGAGCGGCAGCTGACCCAAGTATCCATCGGGTCGCCACGCCGGGGGTGTGGGTTCAAACCCCCGTCCGCTCCGCCAGTTACGAGAAGGCGCATCCTCGGATGCGCCTTTCTTCTATCCGGACTCTACCCACGCTCCACGGTTGCCTAATTTTTGAAGATCAACCGTTTCTGGGGGACGCATGCTGCAGAATATCAGGGACAATTCACAAGGCTGGATTGCCAAAACCATTATCGGGATCATCGTCGCATTGATGGCGTTCACCGGTATCGAGGCCATTTTCCAGGCTTCGACCAACAACAAGCAGGACGTGGCCAAGGTCAACGGTGAAGAGATCACCCAAACCGAACTGAGCCAGGCCGTCGACATGCAACGTCGCCAGCTGATGCAACAGCTGGGCAAGGATTTTGATGCGTCTCTGCTGGACGAAAAACTGCTGCGCGAAGCGGCCCTCAAAGGGCTGATTGATCGCAAGCTGTTGCTGCAAGGCGCGGCTGATTCCAAGTTCGGCTTCTCTGAAGCTGCTCTGGATCAGGTGATCCTGCAGACGCCGGAATTCCAGGTGGACGGCAAGTTCAGCGCTGAGCGTTTTGACCAGGTGATCCGTCAGCTGGGCTACAGCCGCATGCAATTCCGTCAGATGTTGAGCCAGGAAATGCTGATCGGCCAGGTTCGCGCAGGTATTGCCGGCAGCGGTTTCGTCACCGATGCTGAAGTGCTTGCATTCGCCCGTCTGGAAAAGCAGACCCGTGATTTCGCGACCGTGAACATCAAGGCCGACCCTGCGGCGGTGAAACTCACCGACGACGAGGTCAAGGCTCACTACGACCAGCACGCCAAAGAATTCATGACCCCGGACCGGGTGGTCATCGACTATCTGGAATTGAAGAAGTCTTCCTTCTTCGACCAGGTCACCGTGAAGGATGATGAGCTGCAGGCTGCCTATCAGAAAGAAATCGCCAACCTCGCTGAACAGCGTCGTGCCGCGCACATTCTGATTGAAGTCAACGACAAGACCACCGACGCTCAAGCCAAGGCGAAGATCGAAGAAATCCAGGCACGCCTGGCCAAGGGTGAGAAGTTCGAAGCCCTGGCCAAGGAGTTCTCCCAGGATCCAGGTTCGGCCAGCAATGGCGGCGACCTCGGTTTTGCCGGCCCTGGCGTCTACGATCCTGACTTCGAAACGGCCCTGTATGCCTTGAACAAGGACCAGGTGTCGGCACCCGTGCGCAGCACATTCGGTTGGCACTTGATCAAGCTGCTGGGCGTCGAAGCACCGCAAGTGCCATCGTTCGCCAGCCTGAAAGACAAGCTGACTCGCGAGCTCAAGACCCAACAGGTTGAACAGCGCTTCGTCGACGCTTCCAAGCAATTGGAAGATGCGGCATTCGAAGCGTCCGACCTGGCGCAGCCGGCGTCGGATCTGAAGCTGACCGTGCACACCTCCGCGCCGTTTGGCCGTGAAGGTGGTGAAGGTGTTGCGGCCAACCGTGCCGTGGTGACTGCTGCGTTCAGCCCGGAAGTGTTGGATGAGGGTGCCAACAGCGGCGCCATCGAGCTGGACCCGGAAACCATCATCGTGCTGCGTGCCAAAGAGCACTTGAAACCTGCACAACTGCCTCTGGAAAGCGTCTCTGCGGCGATCCGCACACAGATGACCAAAGAGCGCGCCAGTGCAGCGGCCAAAGCCCATGCCGACGAGTTGATCGCCAGCCTGCGTGATGGCAAGACCCCACTGAACCAGGCGATTGATGGTCAGGCATGGAAAGTCACTGAAGCGGCTACCCGTAGCCAGGAAGCGATTGACCCTGCTGTGTTGCAAGCCCTGTTCCGCATGCCCAAGCCTGCGAGCAAGGACAAGCCGACCTTCACCACGGTTACCCTGGCTGACGGTAGCCTGGTGATCGTACGCTTGAATGGTGTCAACGAAGCGGCGGCGCCTACGGACGAAGAAAAGGCGCAATACCGCCGCTTCCTCGCTTCCCGTATTGGCCAGCAAGACTTTGCTGCGTACCGCAAGCAGTTGGAAACCAAGGCTGACATCAAGAAGTTCTGATGGTGCTTTGACTCAAAAGCCCTCGGTCTGAAAGGACCGGGGGCTTTTTTATGGGCGCTGTCGTGTGCCGATCAAGGCCAGCGACATCAGTAGCACGACCGCCCATGCAAAGGCTGTGACGCCCCAGCTTTGCAAGAGCAACCCGCCCGCCAACCCGCCGCCCGCTATTCCCAGGTTCCACACGGTGACCAGCATCGACTGCGCGGCATCCGCCGACGCTCCCGCCGCCTTGGCCAATGCCGTTTGCAGCAACGCCGGCAAACCGCCAAACGCCAGGCCCCATAAAGCCACCGCGCTATAGATAACCGCGGGCGAACTGATCCAGAACGCCAGCATCCCGGCGATCAAGCCAAACAGCCCACAGCTGACCACCAGCAGTGCGGCCAACCACCGATCAATCAGCACGCCGGCTAACCAAATACTCAGCAGCGCTGCCAGGCCGAATACCAGCAATACCCGGTCGATGTCGGCAGTCATCCCGGCAGGCACCAGCAGCGGGGCGATATAGGTATAGAGAATGTTGTGCGCCAGCACGTAGGTAAAGGTCACCCACAGCACGGGGCGTATGCCTGGCAACGCCAGTACTTGGCGCAGAGCCAGGCGCTTTTCGGCCGGTTCGCCGGCGAAGTCCGGGAGCTGCCAGCGCGCCCATACCAGCAGCACTAGCGTCAGGCCCGACATGATCGCAAAGCTCAGGCGCCAGCCGATGGCCGTGCCCAGGAGCGTGCCCGCCGGTACACCGAGGGACAAGGCCAGCGGAGCTCCCAGCATGGCCACGGCAATCGCCCGACCTTGCAGGTGTGGCGCGACCATGCGGCTGGCATACCCTGCCAGCAGCGCCCACAGCAGCCCGGCAAATACCCCGGCACAGAAGCGCGCGGCGAGGGTCAATCCGTAGTGGCTGGAAAGCGCAGTGACGCTGTTGACCAAGGCAAAGCCGCCGATGGCCAGCAGTAACAGCGGCCGCCGACGCCAGCTGCGAGTCAGCAGTGTAAGCGGGATAGCGGCGAGCAGTGATCCGAGGGCGTACAGGGTGACCAACTGGCCGACCAGTGCAGGCGAAACACTCAACCCCTCGCTCATCTGCGGCAACAGCCCGGCCGGCATGGCTTCGGTGAGGATGGTAATGAAGCCCGCCGAGGCCAACGCCAGTAGGCCGCCGAGGGGGAGCGTGTCGCGTTGGGTGGCAGGTGCTGCATCGGTAAGTGAGGGGCTGTGGTTCATCGCGCTCTATCCATGCATAAGGGCAAGGCATCAGGGTAGAGGGCTGTTAAGGGCGGAAAAACAGGCTAAGGTTCCGAACTTATCGGACGCTGATGTCCGTAATCTACTGGGGTAGGGCGATGGACAGTCTGAGCAGCCTTTCGGTATTCGTGCAGGTTGCGGAGATGCGTAGCTTTACGGCCGCTGGCCGCGTGTTGGGGGTGTCTTCTTCTGCCGTGGGCAAAAGCATTGCCCGCACCGAAGAACGCTTGGGCGTGCGCTTGTTTCATCGCAGCACGCGCAGCATCACCTTGACCAGCGAAGGGGCATTGTTCCTTGAGCGTTCGCGACGGATTCTGGCCGAGGTCGAGGCGGCGGAGCAGGAATTGACGGCGGCCAGCGCCACGCCCCGGGGCAAGCTGCGTATCAGCCTGCCACAAGTGCGCGGCCTGTTGCTGCCGGTGCTCAGTGACTTCATGCGCAGCTATCCGGACATTGAGCTGGAGGTGGATTTTTCCGACCGCATGGTGGACGTGATTGAGGAAGGGTTCGATGCGGTGATTCGCACCGGCAAGCCGGAGGATTCGCGTTTGATGGCGCGGCATCTTGGGCATTACCGCTTGGTACTGGTCGGCACCCCGGCGTACTTCGCGCAATACGGTACCCCGCAACAACCACCGGACCTGGCCGGCCACGCTTGTCTGCGTCACAAGTTCTGCGCTACCGGCAAGCTTGAGCCCTGGCCCTTGCGAGCGGTGCCAGGCGCGGTGGAGCCTGTTTTGCGCGCACCGCTGATCACTACCACCATCGAGTCCCTCAACCATGTCGTGCTCGAAGGCCTCGGCGTCGCTTGCCTGCCGGACTTCATGGTCAACGAGGCGGTGCAGCAGGGGCGCTTGCAGCGGGTGCTGGACGACTACCTGGAACATCGCGGCAGCTTCTGGATGTTATGGCCATCAAGTCGCCACGCTTCGGCCAAATTGCGCGTGTTTATCGACCATATGTGTGCCGGGCTTTTTCCTGCAGGCCCCGTCCTGTAAGGCTGTGACGTTTTACCGACAGGAATGCGCGCGCCGGGACCCCGTTCTGTAGCACAATACCGCCCTGACTGTTTTCCTCAGGATTTTCGATGTCGACATCATTTCACTTGCGTAGCCTCGGGCTGGCGCTGGTGCTGGCGGGCGCCGCGGGCTGCTCGTCACCCAAGACCGCCATTTACGAACATGAGAATTTCGACGACTCCGGCACGTTCTCCCGTGATTACCCGGTCAGCGACGCGGCAGCCTGCGAGGCTGCGCGGCGCGCGCTGTTGAGCCAGGGCTACATCATCACCAGCAGCGATCCAAAGCTGGTCGTGGGTAACAAGAGTTTCCAGCAGACCGGCGAAACCCACCTGCAGATCAGTTTCAACGTGGTCTGCGCCGATGATGGCAAAGGCAATAACCACTCGACGATGTTTGCCAACGCCTTGCAGGATCGCTACGCGCTGAAAAAGGTCAACAACTCCGCTAGCCTCGGTGTGGGTGTGTTGGGCTCGGTGTCGATGCCGATTGGCTCCACCGATGACTCGATGGTGAAGGTGGCGAGCGAGACGGTTTCGGCGCCGAAGTTCTATGAGCGTTACTTCTCGCTCGTGGATGTATTCCTGCCGCAAGAAGTGAAGAAGGCTGCGCATATTCCAGAGACGCCAAAGGCGGAGCTGGGCGTGCCGGAGCCGAAAGCGGCGCCGGTTGCTGAAAAGGTTGAGACGCCAACGGAAACACCGGCAACGCCTGCCGCTTCGGAGCCGGTTGCCACGCCACCGGAGGCGGCACCGATTGCGCCCAAAGCAGAGCCTGCCGCAACGCCTGCCGCTGAGCCTGCCCCTGCGCCGACCAATCCAAACCTGCCGGCGCCCACAGAGGCGATTCCGCCCCTGCCAACCCCTTCGCAGTAACGTCGAGCGCTACGGGGTGGGTTTTTTCGACCTTCCCCCCGTAGCGGCTCAAGCTGCCACGGGCACCTTTGCGACCGATTACCCACACGCCAGCGGCTCAACACCGCCAGTGCGATGAGGCGCGCGCGTTCGTCTCACAGCCCTGAGTGCTAAATCCGCTCAGCGCTGCTACGTTTTATCTTGAAGTGCAGGAACGTCACGGCGTCGACATTTTTTCGTCATCACGGCACTTTAGGCTGGCTGTGCAGGTCATTTATTGGCAGCCGCTTTAAACCAACAAGGAGTCCACCATGGACGAATACCAAGAAGAACTGCTTGAGTACCACGCGTTTGAATTGGATCCGCTGGATCCGGTCGATGACGCAACCGAGCTGTAAGACCGACTTCAGGCGGAATGCCGCTGACTGCGGCGAAATTCCCCTGGGGTCTGGTTGTTCCACCGCCGGAACGCCCGTTGAAAGGCCTGGGCTGAGGCAAAACCGAGCAAGTAGGCGATCTCGCCGAACGCCAGCTCCGTATCGCGAATGTAGGTCATGGCCAAGTCGCGGCGGGTGTCGTTGAGAATCGCGCGAAACTGAGTGCCTTCTTCGGCCAGTTTGCGGCGCAGCGTCCAGGTAGGCAGCTTCAGGCGTGCCGCCACTTCTTCCAGGTCGGGCTCCCGGCCGCCATTGAGCATCGGCCCGAGCAACCGGGTGATGCGCTCGCGCAGGCTGCGCGTGCGGGTCAACTGCTCCAACTCGTGTTCACATAACGTCAACAACAGGTGCCAGGTACTGGGGCAGTGCTGCGGGTTACGCAGGGCCAGGGTCTGCTGGTTGAGGCGCAATTGATTGGCCTCGGCGCCGAAGTGGATCGGGCTGTCACCGAGTACACCGTACTGTTCGCTGTACGCCGGGGCTTCAAACTCGATCTCGATGCGCTGTGCCTGCACCGGTTGCTGTGCCACGCTCGACAATTGCTGCAGCCAGCCGGCGATGATCGAATCCACCACAAAGCGGTTGTAGGCGTTGTAAGGGCTGATGGAATAGAAACGCAGCCAGGCGCCCTCGGGGTCTTCGTGAAAGCTTGATTGGCCGCGGTAGTTGGAGCCGTACAGCGCTTCAAAACGCGTCAATGTTCGCGCCGCTTCTCGCACATTCGGTGCCTGTGCGGCAGTCACTCCGGCCAGCCCGGCCTGGCTCAGACGACTCAGTTGGCCCATGCGCAGCCCCAGGCCGGGGTCGCCGGTCAGTTGGATGGCGGCATGGCCCAGGCGCATGTAGCGCGGAATCGACAGGCGCGCACCGGCTTCGGCGAGGCGCGCCGGGTCCAGGCCGTATTGCAGCAGCAGTGGTTGCGGGTCCAGGCTGTGGCTTTGAATGGCGTCCGCCAGGGTGTGCACGAAGCCCACCGAAAGATCGCCCAGGCGCACCGGCTTCACGGCGCTACAACCAGATATTCAGCAGGCGCGCGCCACGGGCGTCATTGCCTGTGACGACGTGCCCGTTGCTGCTGAGGAAGCTGTGCCCGGCGGTGCCCAGGTCCCAGAATTGCCCGCGCAGGAATACGCTCATCCCGGCGTTTGCCTGGCTGATCGGCTGTTGGCTGATCAGGGTGAGGCGGCGCCAGGCTTCGCCTTCGCTGAGTTCTTCGGGTTTGAGGCTGATTTCCTGCGGCGTGGAAACGCTTTTGAAACCGCGCCATGGACGGTCCCAGGTGTCGCGGCCGGTCACAAAGGCGGGCACTGCGACCAATTGCGCGCCTTGCTCGTTGAGTTTGCGGTAGTTGTCCGGGTACCAACTGTCGCTGCCGATCAGGATGCCCAGGCGCCCGGCCGGGGTGTCGACCACGCTGACGATGTTCTCATCGCCCGGCTCGATAAAGCCGCGCTCGTCGTAGATCGGGTAGAACTGGCGCTGTGGCTGGCCGACCGGCAAACCGTCCGCACCAAACACCAGGCTGGCGTTATATAACGCGCCATGCCCGACCTGCAGTTGCCCCTGACTGACACTCGGGTTGGGCAGGGCGATAGAGCCGGCCACCAGCGTGACCCCGAATTCTTTGGCCAGGCCGCCAAACAGCGCCTGATAGTCGCGGGCCATGGCCGGTGCTTTCATGCGCAGGTAAGCGTCGTCCATGCGGTTATCGCCCGTGGCGCTGATCCACGCGCGGGCGAATTGCAACGGGTTGCTGGCCGACAGCCAATTCATTGCATCTTTCAGGTGAACCGCCTGGTACAGCTCGTTCTTCTCGCCGCTGAGCATCAGCCAGGTGCCGATGTGTTCCGGCAGCACGACAATCGTCTTGTCGTTGATCAAGCCTTGGTCCCGCGCGTTTTGCAGGTAAGCCGCGAGCTTCAGGTGCAGGCGTTCCAGGCTTTGATAATCAGCGGGAAACAGCTCCGGCTGGATACCCAGCAAGTTGCCACGATCGGCGGGTTGGCCTTCGTTGATGGCCAGGGTGATGCGCAGGTCCGACAGGTAATGCGCCACAGGGCGCTCCTGGGTCCAGACCAGATACGCGGCGACGGCGGCAACCAAGGCCATGGTGACGGTGAACGCTAGAAGTTTACGCATGGGGCAACAGACAACAGACCGGGTGCAGGGTTCGCCGACTAGGGTAGGGCCCAGGCAGCGGCTTGCCAAGGGGCGCTGTACATTTGGATCAATAACTTGTCAGTTTCAGTCATTGAGCGCTCGTCCGTCGCCTCTTAGTCTGTGGGACATAAACCGATGGCGCGCCGTTCGAGCGCGTCACGTCCCGTGATGATCCGTTGTGGAGCTGTACCATGACCGCTGCTGCCTACCCGCACCTGCTGGCCCCGTTGGACCTGGGTTTTACCACCTTGCGCAACCGCACCCTGATGGGGTCGATGCACACTGGCCTGGAAGAAAAACCCGGTGGTTTCGAACGCATGGCCGCCTATTTTGCCGAGCGCGCCCGTGGCGGCGTCGGCCTGATGGTCACCGGCGGTATCGGCCCGAACGATGAAGGTGGCGTGTACGCCGGTGCAGCCAAACTGACCACCGACGAAGAAGCACAAAAGCACAAGATCGTGACCCAGGCGGTGCACGAGGCTGGCGGCAAGATCTGCATGCAGATCCTCCACGCCGGCCGTTATGCCTACAGCCCCAAGCAGGTCGCACCCAGCGCGATTCAAGCGCCGATCAACCCATTCAAACCCAAGGAGCTGGACGAGGAAGGCATCGAGAAGCAGATCCAGGATTTTGTCACCTGCTCGCTGCTGGCCCAGGTCGCCGAGTATGACGGCGTGGAAATCATGGGTTCCGAAGGCTACTTCATTAACCAGTTCCTCGCCGCTCACACCAATCATCGCACCGACCGTTGGGGCGGCAGCTACGAAAACCGCATGCGCCTGGCGGTGGACATTGTGCGTCGCGTGCGCGAAGCCGTCGGCCCGAACTTCATCATTATCTTCCGCCTGTCGATGCTCGACCTGGTGGAAGGCGGCAGCACTTGGGAAGAGATCGTGCAATTGGCCAAGGCCATCGAACAGGCCGGTGCGACGCTGATCAACACCGGTATCGGCTGGCACGAAGCGCGTATCCCGACCATTGCCACTAAAGTGCCGCGTGGCGCGTTCAGTAAAGTCACCGCCAAGCTGCGCGGCTCGGTGAAGATTCCGCTGATCACCACCAACCGCATCAACACCCCGGAAATCGCCGAGCAGATCCTCGCCGAGGGCGATGCCGATATGGTGTCGATGGCGCGGCCGTTCCTGGCCGACCCGGAGTTCGTCAACAAGGCCGCTGCCGGCCGTGGGGATGAAATCAACACCTGTATCGGCTGCAACCAGGCCTGCCTGGACCATACGTTTGGCGGCAAGTTGACCACCTGCCTGGTCAACCCGCGCGCGTGCTACGAGACCGAGCTCAACTACCTGCCGGTGAAACAGATCAAGAAGATCGCTGTGGTCGGTGCCGGTCCTGCCGGCCTGGCGGCGGCCACCGTGGCGGCTGAGCGCGGTCATCAAGTGACGCTGTTCGATTCCGCCAGCGAGATCGGCGGCCAGTTCAATATCGCCAAGCGGGTGCCCGGTAAGGAAGAGTTTTTTGAAACCCTGCGCTACTTCAAGCGCAAGTTGCAGACCACCCATGTCGAGCTGTGCCTCAACACCCGTGTGGATGTCGCGCAACTGGCGGCGGGCGGCTATGACGAAATTATTCTGGCCACCGGCATTGCGCCGCGCACGCCGGCCATCCCGGGGGTCGATAACGCCAAGGTGTTGAGCTACCTCGACGTGATCCTGGCGCGCAAACCGGTGGGTAAGCGCGTGGCGGTGATTGGCGCCGGCGGTATCGGTTTCGACGTCTGCGAGTTTCTGGTGCATGAAGGCGTCTCCACCAGCCTGGACCGCGAGGCGTTCTGGAAAGAGTGGGGCATCGACACCCAACTGCAAGCCCGTGGTGGCGTGGCAGGCATCCAGCCGCAGCCCCATGCACCGGCGCGCGAAGTGTTCCTGCTGCAGCGCAAGAGCTCCAAGGTCGGCGATGGCCTGGGTAAAACCACCGGCTGGATCCACCGCACGGGCTTGAAGAACAAGCGGGTGCAGATGCTCAACAGCGTCGAATACTTGAAGATCGATGACGAGGGCTTGCATGTCCGCATCGGCGCCGAGGGTGAACCTCAGGTGTTGGCGGTGGACACTATCGTCATCTGCGCCGGGCAGGATCCGTTGCGCGAACTGCACGATGGCCTGGTCGCCGCGGGCCAGAACGTGCACCTGATCGGCGGCGCCGATGTGGCCGCCGAGCTGGATGCCAAGCGCGCCATCAACCAGGGCTCGCGTCTGGCTGCCGAGCTGTAAGGCGGCAAAACGGGGCGGTGGTAGACTACCGCCCCGGTTTTTATGCAGATGCTTTCCGATGGGTCCTTTCGACTGGCTTCCCCGTGCTCCACTTGAACCCTTGCCGCTGGATTGGCTGAACGGGGTCGAGTTGGCCGTGCTACGGCTGGACCGCATCGACCCACTGATCAGCGGCAACAAGTGGTTCAAGCTCACCCAGCACCTGGCCGACGCGCAACAGGCCGGGGCCGATGGGATCATCAGCCTTGGCGGCGCGCACTCCAACCATCTGCACGCGCTGGCGGCGGCCGGCAAGCGGTTTGATTTCCCCACCGTCGGCCTGTTGCGCGGCCATCCTCAAGACACGCCCACCATCCTTGATCTGAAAGCCTTCGGCATGCAGCTGCATTGGCTGGGGTATGGCGGTTATCGCGCGCGTCACGACGCCGGTTTCTGGCGGCCATGGCGCGAACAGTATCCGCACCTCTATCCCGTGCCCGAGGGCGGCGGCGGAACGGCCGGTGCAAGGGGGTGCGGGGTGTTGCTTGAGCAGGCGCGCGCGCAACTGAACGCGCTTGGTTGGGCTGATTACCACGCGTGGTGGTTGGCTGCGGGCACCGGCACCACACTGGCCGGGCTGGCGCTGGCAGAGGCGGGTGTGCATCCGGTATTCGGCGCCTTGGCGGTGCCGGATGATCACGGAGTTGCGCAGAACGTGCAGGCCATTGTGCAGCACGGCTATGAACTGCTGGACGCGAGCCGCGGTGGC
This sequence comes from Pseudomonas fluorescens, assembly GCF_900215245.1. Lineage (GTDB taxonomy): Bacteria > Pseudomonadota > Gammaproteobacteria > Pseudomonadales > Pseudomonadaceae > Aquipseudomonas > Aquipseudomonas fluorescens. Next base: position 6,333,968 of record NZ_LT907842.1, on the reverse strand, counting down.
TTCGCCAAGGTCGACCCGTTATTACTCAATTTTATCCAGGCCACGGAACAGGCATGCGGCCTACCATTAGAGCCGCTTTATACCGGCAAGGCCTTGCTGGCGTTGAAGCAACAGATCGAGGCCGGACGCTTCGCCCCCGGCACTCGCGTGATCTTCGTGCACACCGGCGGCCTGCAAGGCCGCCGGAGCCTGCAGAGCTAGCGCTTAGGCATCATGCGTAACACGGTGTTATCGCGCATGAAGTAATGGTGATACAGGCCGGCCACGGCATGCAGGCCGATCAGCCAATAACCGACGGTGCCGCCCAGCTCGTGCCATTCCTTGATCTGCTTGGACAGGTCTTTGTTTTCGCCAATCAAGGGCGGCAACTCGATCCCGTAGAACATCACGGAATGGCCTTGGGCACTGACGATCAGCCAGCCGAAAATCGGCATGCCGATCATGAACAGGTACAGCGCCAGATGCATCAGTGTCGCCAGTGCCGATTGCCATTGCGGCGGTGCCGGCACGATCTTCGGTGCAACGCCCAAGGTACGTGCAAACAGGCGCAGCCATACCAGCACAAACACGGTCAGGCCGAACATGTAGTGCATTTCTACAATCAGAGCCCGCCCGCCACTGCCTTTGGGAAAGACCCCGCGAAACTCAATGCAGGCGTAAACCACCGCCAGCAGCACCACCATCAACCAGTGCAGTGCAATCGACATGGTGCTGTAGCGCGTATCGGAATTTTTCCACGGCATCGCTTTCTTCCTCACTCATCAGGGCAAACCTCCGTTCTTTAGCGACGGAGTCCTATTACTGTAAGCCTGTTTTAGCGGGTTTGCCCGGTGCGAATGCCGTTGTATTGACCTCTATCAGTGGCTTTGCGGCATTTCACCGCGCGCCAGGCGCTGGTTGATGTCGGTGATCACCGCAGGCAGGTCGTTGATGGTGTCGATCAGGTAGTGCGGTCGCGAACCCTCGAACAACTTCTCGATGCGTGTGCGCTCGCTGGCCAGGGCGGCGGCGTCCAGGTCACGAAATTGCTCGTAGGTCAGGCCCAGCGCATTGCCGGAGCAGGTCAGTGCCACGGTCCACATGCCGGCGCGACGGCCTTCGAGGATGCCCGGTACGGTATCGTCGACCTTCACGCACGCTGCCACATCGTCAATGCCCAGCGCGATCACGTTGGCCAGTGCCTGGGCGGGCCACGGGCGGCCGTTGGGCACTTCGTCGGTGGCGACCACGTGGTCGGCGATGTAGCCGTTGGTGGCGGCCAGGGCGACCACCTTGTCCATCACCTGTTTGGGGTAGCCGGAGCAGGAGCCGATCTTGATGCCTTGCACACGCAGGCGGGCGATGGTGTCGAGGGCACCGGGGATCAAGGCCGAGTGCTCGGCGATTTTCTCGATCTGCAAGGGCATGAAACGCTGGTAGATCGAGGTCACATCGTCATCGGTCGGCGTGCGGCCAAAGGCTTTGCGGTAGCGTTCGGCGACCTGCGGTTGGTCGCAGAGCGTGCGGATATGGTCCCACTTGCCCATGCCCATCGGGCCACGGGCTTCTTCGATGGAGACTTGCACGTCGAACTCGGCAAACGCCTCGACAAAGATCTGCGTGGGCGCGAAAGAGCCGAAGTCGACCACGGTGCCGGCCCAGTCGAGGATCACGGCCTGGAGGGTGTTGGGGTTTTGATAGTTCATGGTTCAAATCCTGTGGGTAATGGGGGTAATCAGATGTCCAGCACTTCCATTTCTTGCAGCACCTGGCCGATCGCCTCGACCGCCGCCTGCATGCCCTGCGCGTCAACGTGGCCGATGCAGCCGACGCGGAAGGTTTCCACTTGGGTCAATTTGCCGGGGTAGAGAATGAAACCCTTGGCCTTGACCCGCTCGTAGAAGTCCTTGAACTGGTAGCGCGGGTCTTTTGGCGCATGGAAGGTGACGATGATCGGCGCCTGGATGGTGGCTGGCAGGAAGCTGCGCAGGCCGAGTGCGGCCATGCCGTCGAGCAGTGCCTGGCAGTTGTCGGCATAGCGTTGATGGCGTGCGGGCAGGCCGCCTTCTTCCTGGTATTGCAGCAAGGCTTCGTGCAGCGCGGCGACCACGTGGGTCGGCGGGGTGAAGCGCCATTGGCCGGTCTTGGCCATGTAGTTGTGCTGGTCGAACAAGTCCATTGCCAGGGAATGGCAGTTGCCTTGGGCGCCCGCCAGTGCCTGTTTGTCGGCGAAGACAAAGCCCATGCCCGGCACGCCTTCCAGGCACTTGCCCGAGGCGGCGATCAGCGCGTCAAACGGCACTTCGCGTGCGTCGATCGCCAGAGCGCCGAAGGAACTCATGGCGTCGATGATCAGGCGTTTATCGTGCTGTTTAACCACCTGCGCGATGTCCGGCAGCGGGTTGAGAATGCCGGTGCTGGTTTCGCAGTGGATCAACGCGACGTGAGTGATCGCCGGGTCGGCGTGCAGCAGGCGGTCGACGTCGGCGGCGGTAGTGGGTTCGTCTTCAGCGGTTTCGAAGGTGCTGAAGTCGCGGCCGAGCACTTCGCAGATCTTCGCCAGGCGCTTGCCGTAGGCGCCGTTGATCAGCACCAGTACCTTGCCGTTGCGCGGCACGAGGGTGCCAATGGCCGCTTCGACGGCAAAGGTGCCGCTGCCTTGCAGGGGCACGCAGTGGTGGCTGTCGGTGGCGTGCAGGATCGCCAGCAATTGTGTGCAGACGCTGGCGGTCAGTTGGTTGAAGCGGTCATCCCATGACCCCCAATCCACCATCATTGCCTGACGGGTGCGGTTCGAAGTCGTCAAGGGGCCAGGGGTTAGCAGGATCGGCGCGGCAGTGCTCATCTCAAGTCCTCGCAAGGTCATTGGGGGGTGAAGCTACGGCGCCTAAATTGCAGTTTGGCTTGTTATCAATCAAATTGTTTGTTGTTATGCGAGCTATCAGTGAGGCCGATACCTATGAATTTGTTTCAACTGCGTGCATTCGATGCCGTGGCCCGCGAGGGCAGCTTTACCCGTGCCGCCGCACGGCTGTTCATCAGCCAGCCGGCGGTGACCGGGCACATCAAGGCCCTGGAAGAGCACTACCAGATCGCGCTGTTGCGCCGTACCGCCCGGCGGGTGGAATTGACCGAGGAGGGCACGCGTCTGGCCGCGATCACTCGGGCAATTTTCGGCCTGGTGGATGAAGCGCAGGCGTTGCTCGAAGCCAATCGGCAGTTGCTCAGCGGACGCCTGGAAGTGGCCGCGGACGGCCCGCATCTGGTGATGCCGATGATCGCCAGCCTGCGTGCCCGTTACCCCGGCATCACCGTGAACCTGCGTCTGGGCAATGCCCAGGAAACCCTGGCGGCGCTGCTCTCCGAGCATGCGGATGTGGCGGTGCTGACGGAGGTGGAACCGCGCAATGGCCTGCACCTGCAGCCGTTGAGTGAGTCGCGGATTTGCGCGCTTGTCCCGGCCAGCCACCCGTGGGCGGCACTGCCCAAGGGCATTCGCCTGGAGCAGCTCAACGAGGTGATCATGGTATTGCGCGAGCCCAGCTCCATCACGCGGCGAACCTTCGATGATGCGTGTGGAGCTGCGGGTGTGCAGCCCAAGGTGCTGCTGGAACTGGACAGCCGCGAGGCGGTGACCGAAGCCGTGGCGGCCGAGTTGGGCGTGGGCGTGGTGTCGTCAATGGAAGTCAGCCAGGACCCGCGTGTGCAGGCCGTGACGATTCAGGGCGATGGGTTGTTGAACCGGCATATGCTCGGCTGTATGGAGCGGCGCCGCTCGTTGCGGCTGATTCAGGCGTTCTTTGAGTTGGCGTCTTGAGTTGAAGACCGAGTTGAGGCCATCGCGGGCAAGCCCGGCTCCCACATTGGTCCGGTTACTCAGGTACTACTCGGTCAACTGTGGGAGCCGGGCTTGCCCGCGATGAGGCCCTAAAACTCAGCGCAAACTGTCCCGCACAATATCGAGAAACGTCGCCACCACCCGCCTCGAACTCTGCTCCTTGAGGCACACCAGCGTTTCCTTCATGCGCTGGCTGCAATCGCGGATCGGCAGGGCATACACCCGCGAGTCGGCGCCGAGTTCCGCTGCCGACACCACGCCCACACCAATCCCCACCACCACCGCCTCCCGCGCGGCTTCGCGGCCTTCCACCTGGATCGCCGGGCGGATGCGCAGCCCGGCCTGACGCATTTCCTGCTCCAGGGTCTGACGGGTGACCGAGCCGATTTCCCGCAGTACCAGCGGCGTGTCATCCAGGTCGGCGAGGCAGATGGATTCACGCCCGGCCCACGGGTGGTTGCGCGCGACAAAGGCGAGTAGCTGCTCATCGGGCAGCGGCAACGACAGCAGGCGTTCATCGTCGACATCGCGCCCCAGCAGGGCCAGGTCGGCCTGGTAGTTGTACAGGCGAAACAGCGATTCATCCGTGTTGCCGGTTTCGATCTTCACGCTGATCCCCGGATACAACTGGCAGAAGCGTGCGATCTGCGGCAACACGTGCACGGGCGCGTCCACGGCCAGGGTGAGGGTGCCGGTGAGCAGGGCGCGGGAGTCTTGCAACAGTTCTTCGGCTTCGGCCTCGATCACAAACAGGCGCTGGGTGATGCCGAGCAGACGCTCGCCCAGGTCGGTGAGGCGCACGGCGCGTTTGTTGCGGTGAAACAGCAGCACGCCGAAGCGTTCTTCGAGCTTGCGCACCTGGTCGGAAATCGCCGGTTGCGTCAGGAACAGGCGTTCAGCGGCCTGAGTGAAACTGCCGTGTACGGCCACGGCGTGGAAGGCTTTGAGCTGGGCGTGGGAAACCGACATCGCAGATCCTCTTACAAGCTGAGCTTATAGGTGAAATACGATAAATCGATTTTACCTATTAGTCAGCCATTGCTTTGATACGCCAACCGCCGACGGCTGAGTCCTACAACCGCGGCGGCCATGGGTTCTGGCAAACCGGACCCATCTGACCAATGCCGCGCCCTCCAGGGCTTGGCATTGCAGTGCTCAACCATAAAAACAACAGGCATTTGCTTCTAGATCCTGCCGGCACACTCACCTGAGGTCAGAACCACAATGAATATCCAAACGGGTAGCATCAAGCGTTGGCGCGTGCAGATTTTCGCCATCACCTGGCTGGCGTACGCCGCGTTCTATTTCACTCGCAAAGCGTTTTCGGTGGCCAAGCTGGGCATCGTCGATGACCCCAGTTTCCCCCTCGACAAAATGATGATGGCCAACCTTGATGGCCTGTACCTGGCGGCCTATGCCGTGGGGCAATTCACCTGGGGCATGCTGGCGGACCGCTTCGGGCCACGGGTGGTGGTGCTGGGCGGATTGTTGATTTCTGCCGCAGCGGCGGTGGTGATGGGCACCTTTGCCACCTTGCCGATTTTTATCAGTTGCATGTTGATCCAGGGGCTGGCGCAGTCCACCGGCTGGTCGGGGCTGTGCAAAAACCTCGGCAGTTTCTTCCCGGCGCAGCAACGCGGGCGTGTGTTGGGGTTGTGGAGTTCGTGCTACGCCTTTGGTGGCCTGGTGGCATCGCCCTTTGCCGGCTGGTGGGCTTACACGCTGATCGGCACGTGGCATGCGGCGTTTATTTCCAGCGCGGCGGTGGTGGCGGTGGTGGCTGTGCTGTTCTTTATCTTCCAGCGCAATACACCGCAGGATGTCGGCTTGCCGGCTGTTGAGCCGGAGCCGGTCGTGGCGGCCGACACACAGCGAGTCAGCGTGCTGGAACCGCTGCGCGCGATCCTGCGTAACCGTACGGTGCTGGTCTTGGGCCTGGCGTACTTTCTGTTGAAACCGGCGCGTTACGCGATCCTGTTGTGGGGGCCGGTGATCGTTTATGAGCAAATGCCCTCGGTGGGCAAGGTGGGTGCGGCCATCGTGCCCACGGCGTTCGAGTTGGCCGGGTTGCTGGGGCCGATCATGATCGGGCTGGCGTCCGACAAACTCTTCGGCGCCCGGCGCATGCCGGCCTGTGTGCTCAGCCTGCTGGCGCTGACCGTGGCCCTGGCGTTGTTCATGGGCGCGCTGCACACCGGTAGCGTGATGCTGGTGATGGCCCTGCTGTTTGTGATGGGCCTGACGCTGTATGGGCCTGACTCGATGATCAGCAGCACGGCGGCCATCGACTTCGGCACCGCCAAGGCCGGCGCCACGGCCGCAGGCTTTGTGAACGGTTGCGGTTCGGTGGGGGCGATCCTTGGCGGCCTGCTGCCGGGCTACTTCGATACGGTCACGGTGTTTATCGTATTTGCCGGCGCGGCGTTGTTTTCTTCACTGGTGCTGATGCCTTACTGGAACGCCAGGCCCGCCGCGCTGGCGCAGGTTGGCGACTTTGTGCCCGACCGCAACGTCACGATCAAACCCTTGCGTACCTGAGGCACTTGGCCGGTTTTTTGGTGGATTAGAGTGTTTTTGCGCTATAAACTCTGCCCCCAAAGCGCCGGCCAGTAGACGTTTCGGCGCGATGGACGAAAAGAGAGTGAGTCATGGGCGCACAGTGGAAAGTCAAACATAAAGAAGCGGCATCCAATGCCAAGGGCAAGATCTTCGGCAAGCTGGTGAAAGAAATCACCATCGCCGCCCGCAACGGCGCCGACACCGCGACCAACGCCCACCTGCGTTTGGTGGTAGAACAGGCCAAAAAGGCCTCGATGCCCAAGGAAACCCTGGAACGCGCGATCAAGAAGGGCGCCGGTCTGCTCGGCGAAACCGTGCAGTACCACCGCGTGACCTACGAAGGTTTTGCCCCGCACCAGGTGCCGCTGATCGTTGAATGCGTGACCGACAACATCAACCGTACCGTGGCAGAAATCCGCGTGGCCTTCCGTAAGGGCCAACTGGGCGCTTCCGGTTCCGTGGCGTGGGACTTCAACCACGTCGGCCTGATCGAAGCCTCGCCGGACAGCCCGGACGCCGACCCGGAAATGGCCGCCATTGAAGCCGGCGCACAGGATTTTGAAGACGGCGAAGAAGAAGGCACCACCTTGTTCATCACCGAAACCACCGACCTCGATGCCGTGCAAAAAGCGCTGCCGGAGCAGGGTTTCACCGTGCTGTCGGCCAAGCTGGGCTATATCTCGAAGAACCCGGTGAGCGGCTTGAGCGATGAGCAGATGGCCGAAGTCGAAGCCTTCCTGGAAGGCCTGGACAACCACGATGACGTGCAGGATATGTTCGTCGGTCTGGCCGGCTGATTTGTAGCTGAATATATGCAGTAAAAATGTGAGAGCGGGCTTGCTCGCGAATGCAGTGTGTCAGTCGCCAGATCAGCTGACTGACACGCCGCATTCGCGAGCAAGCCCGCTCCCACATTGGTTTAGTGGTTTGGCAGAGACCTCAGCAGCGCTTCGATCTCTTCGAAGCCCGGTCGCGCCAACACATCCGGCTGGCAGCATCGTTTCTGCAGGTCTAGCAGTGCCTCGTCGTTGAACGCGGTGTCGACCCGCTCCAGCAATTCCCCCAGCAACACCCCAAACGCGCGCACTTCGATGCGCTGCAATGCCCGGGTTTCCAAGGTGTCCGCCGTGGCATGGAACGACGCCGCGCCGAAGTCCCCGAGCAAGCAATCGCCTGCCGCATTCCACAAAATATTGTGGCCGTACAAATCGCCGTGGGTGATGCCGTGCCGGTGTAAGTGGGCTGCCACCGAGGCAATGCCGCGTGCCATGCGCAACGCCACTTCAACGCTGAAACGCGTGTCCGGCGCGTAGATATCGCGCGTGCAGGACGCCAGGCTCGGCAATGCCGCCAGGTTGCGGTAGCTCGGATCGATCAGGTCCATGACCAGTGCGGCTTGGTCATCGGGATGACCGTTGATGCGGCCTTCTACCTTGATCAGGTTGGGGTGTAAACCGGCGGCGATGCACGCCTGCATTTCATGCAGCGGTGAACCGTCGCTGGTGATCGTGCCTTTGTACAGTTTGACGGCCACAGGCTTGGCCGCTGCTGCCCACCGCGCTTTACGAATGATCCCCGAGGCGCCTTCGCCGAGCACTTCGCCCAGGTCCAGTTCTGACCAGGGAATGTTCGGCGTCACGTCATCAGCGGCCACGTCCACGGCCATTTCCACCGGGTTACCGGCATAGGCCAGCCACGTCAGGCTCGGCAGCGTCAGCAGCCATTCCGGCAGTTGGGTCAGACGGTTGGAGGCGATGCGGATCAGCTCCAGGTTTTTGCAGTTGGCCAGGCTCTCCGGCAGGTGCTCCAGATGGTTGCCGGCCAGCATCAGTTTCTGCAGCAACGGCCGCTCGCCCAATTCGCTGGGCAGTTGGCTGATGCAGTTGTCGGTGAGGATCAGCCAGCGTAGCTGCGGCGGCAGCGCGGCGGCGGGTACATGGCTGATCTGGTTGGCCTTGAAGCCGATCATGCTTAACTGGGCGCACTGGCCCAGGCATTCGGGCAGCGCGGTAAAGGCGTTGTCCGAACAGAACAGCACCCGCAAGTGCGACAGGCGATGCAGGTCGTCCGGCAGGCTGCTCAGGGCGTTACCCGTGAGGTTGAGGATTTCCAGGGTGTCGGCCAGCTCGAAGATCTCTTGCGGGAATTCGGTCAGCCCGCAGGACAGGTCCAGACGCTTGGTACCGGCCAATTGGCCAGTCTTGAGTTGGTCGAGGGTATTCATGAACGGCGCGGTCACTCGGCAATAGGCGGTAAAAGGCGCTCATGATACCGGGTCGGGCGCACGTTGCGGGCAGACGGTTTGCAATTGGTTCAGGCGGCTGGCAGTGCGGGCGAGGTCGATGGCCTGGCCTTCCAGAGACGCGGTCAACGGCTGTTGGCCGATCAGGGTCAGGCGTTTGTCCTGGTCGTAGAGCACGTCTACCAAGTTGATAAAACGCTGCTGCACAGCAATGGGACACTCGGCCAGTGGCGGCAGGCCATCGATCACCCAGTGGTCGAAGTCCACGCATAGCAGCAGGTAATCCATGACGGCTGTGAGCTGTTCGCACAGGTCATTGAAGGTGAACACGATGGTGCGCGCCTGATGGCCGCGGCAAACCAGCTGGCGGTTGCCGACCGTCAGGGCGTGTGCCGGGCCCTGTGTGGCGGGCAACCCGAGCGCTTCACGCTGGTCGGTGGTACCCGGCCATACATACTGGCCGCCGGTAAAGCGCTGTTCGGTATGGGCCTGGGGCAAGCTGCGAAAGTCCTCGGGCGAGCTGACCTCCAACACCGCCATACGCGCGGCGATCAGGTCAATCACCGGCTTGAACCGCTCGTGGTACAGCGGGTTGGGCAGCAACCCTTCGGGCGCATAGTTGGAGGTCACCAGCACCAGCACGCCGCGCTGGAACAACGCTTTGAACAACCGGCTGATGAGCATGGCATCGCCGATGTCGTGGACGTGGAATTCGTCGAAACACATCACCCGGCAACCCGCCAGCAGCTCATTCAGGGTGGCGGCCAGGGCGTCGTCATGCTCACGGTGCTTGAACATGCCTCGGTGCAGGCGGGCAAAAAACGTGTGGAAGTGCACGCGCTGCTTCTCGGCAATCGGCAGTGCCTGGAAAAAGCCATCCAGCAGCCAGCTTTTGCCACGCCCCACCGGGCCATACAAGTAAAGGCTGCGGGTGGGGCGCCCGGTGAGCAGGTGCTGGGTTTCGCGAGCGAGGGCAGTGATTGCCCGGGTTTGGCCGGCACTGAGGGTATAGCCCTGCTGCTCGGCCTTCGTCTGAAAAAAACGCGCGATCGGGGACGCGTCCGGGGTAGCCGTTTTGTTACCGAGCAGACGCTGAATCAAGGAAAGCACAGCCAATGCGATTCACTCTGTATTTCTGTGGTCCCTCACTTTAGGGCGCTCGGCGTGATTTGACCAATAGAGAAGGGCGCCGGCAGCTATCTCGAAAAGGCATGGATGGCGGCAAAACCTGACCGAACTGGCGGTTTATCGTTAAATGGCTAACCTCATACAAAGTTGTCACCCCTGTATAAGGAATTGGGGCTGTGAAGGGACGAGCAGTATTGGCAGTAATGGGCGCCATGCTCTGTAACACGTTGCACGCTGCGCAACTTCAGGTTGAGGTGCGCATTGAAGTGCAGCGCGGTTGTCAGCTGGTGGGCACCACCCGCAGTGCTGGCATCGAGCAACTTGGCGTACTGGATTTCGGCAGCGGCCCGCGTCTGGACGACGCGGCCGGCCCGCTCAGTGCGGCGCTGATCAGCCAGCGCCAACCGCGCCTGGAATGCAACCCTGATACACCTTACCAAGTGCGCGTGGATGGCGGCCTGCATGGCGGCACGGGCGAAGTGCGCTACCTGACCACCGCCACACCCTCCACCCCACCCATCGCTTACCGACTCTACGCCGACGCCGCGCGGCGTATCCCCTTGCCCGTGAATGAGCCCCTGAGCGGTCGCGTGCCGGACTCCGGCAGTGTCGATCTGCCGTTGTACGGGCGCATTGAACCGCTCAAGGACATCCCCGCCGTCGGTCGCTACACCGACCTGCTCAAGGTCACGGTCACATGGTAAGCCGGGGCTGGGCCCTCGTGGCGATGGGCGGCCTGTTGCTGCTGGCCGACGACGCCCAGGCGGCAGTCACCGGGCAGATCCACGCACGCCTGGTGATCACTGCCAGTTGCCAGGTAAGCAAAGGCGTTGAGGGCGCACCGGTCAGCCCTTCGGGCGGCGGTGCATTGCTCGACTTCGGTAGCCAGGGCCCGACATGGAGCAACCCATTGGGCGCCGGGGTGACTGACGGCGCCAGTGCCCCGGTGTCGGTGTCGTGCAACCCCTCGGTGGTCAGCAGCTTCACGGTGACCATTGACGGCGGTGCCCACGGTGACGGCACCACGCGACGCCTGAGCAACGGGCGCTACACCATTCCGTATCGGCTGTCCGCTGACGCGCTAGGCCACATCGCCTACAGCATCGGCCAGCAACACAATTTCGTCGTGGCCAAGGGCACACAAGTACCGATCCCGGTATTCGGCTCGGTGGTGGCGAATACCAGGGCCCTACCGGCCGGCATCTACACAGACACCCTGACGGTGACTCTGGATTGGTAAACCATGAGGATGAAGATCATGCATGCACTCGTATCGAAAGCCGTTTTTCCATTAATAGCGCTGGTGTGGGTGTCGGGCGCGCAGGCGGCGACCGTGGCCGGCACCGTGAGCGCGACCCTGGTGCTGACCAGCAGCTGCCAGGTCAATGGCGCGGCGGCCACCGGCGGGATGAGCTTCGGTAACTTGAACTTCGGTACGGCCAATAGCCTGTTCACCGAAGCCGATGGCCAGGTGTTGGGCGGAGGCGGCGGGGCGTTGTCGATTCTGTGCTCGGCGGGTACCACGCCGACATTGACGGTGTCTGCCGGCGCCAATGACGGCAAGTCCACGGGCGGCGCGCGCGCACTGTATGACGGCGTCGCCAATTACGTGCCCTACGATCTGTATACCGACAGTGGCCATTCGAATTTGCTGGCAATCGGTGGGGTGATCAACCTGGCGCCCAGTACCGGTGTGGCTCAAGCCGTGAATATTTACGGCAAAGCCAATGGCAAGGCGGGGCTGCCGGCCGGTACTTACACCGACACGGTTAACGTGACCCTGACGTTCTGAGAGCCATGAGCCGTGCAGCGTGGGCGTTGGCGGTGTGCATCGGCTGGGGAATGCCGGTGTCGCTGCAGGCGGTAACGAGCCAGTCGTTCCAGGTCAGCGCGACCATCACCCCCGGCTGCCTGGTGGTCGGCGGTGGCGCCAATTACGGCAGCCTGGCCTTCGGCACGTATTCGGCACTGGCAACCAGCACGGCGACCGTCGCGCTTACCGGTGGCGTGACCCTGCAATGTACCCCGGGGGTTGCGCTGAATATGACGGTTGATGGCGGTTTGCATAACAACAGCGGCCGCCGCCTGCAGCTCAATAGCGGCAGTGCGCAGGTTGGCTATCAGCTGTTTCGCGACGCGGCCTTCAGCCAGAGCCTTGGGATCAGCCAAAGCGTCAGCGTGGCTTACAGCAACGCCGCGAATATTACCTTGCCAATTTATGGGCGAGTGCAGTTACCGGGTAATCAGCCTGGGGGGACGTACAGCGACACATTGCAGGTGCAACTGTCGTGGTAAAGCGATTGGCAATGAGGAGTAAGACTTATGTATGCAGCGTCCCGGCACTGGTGGGCAGCGGGTTTGAGCGGGTTGTTGGGGTTGGCGGCGGGGCAGGCCCAGGCGGCCAGTTCAGTGCTGATCTGGCCGATTGATCCGGTGCTGGAGGCCGATCAACAGGCCAGCGCACTGTGGCTGGAAAATCGCGGCACGGAAACCGCCAACCTGCAAATCCGCGTGTTTGCCTGGTCCCAGAGCGGCTTCGATGAGCAGTACCAGAACCAGCGCGACGTGATCGGCAGCCCGCCGGTGGCGAAAATCGAACCGGGCCAGAAGCAGTTGGTGCGCCTGACCCGTACCAAACAAGTGCCACCGGGCCAGGAGCTGGCCTATCGCATCATCATCGATGAGATCCCTTCGGCGACGCCTCCACCGGCGCCTGCGGATGGCAAGACTGCCGCTGCGATCCGTTTCCAAATGCGTTATTCGGTGCCCTTGTTCTCTTATGGCCCCGGCCTTTGGAGCAAGGTTGACGGCACACGCGACCGTGACCCCAAGAGCGCGGGCAAGCCGGACTTGAGCTGGAAAAAAGTCACCGTGGGCGGGCGCAACTACGTCGAAATGCGCAACCAGGGTGCCGTGCACGCGCGCTTGACCGATGCCACATTCAAGCAGGGCGGCCAACCTCGTCCGCTGGTGGAAGGCTTGATGGGGTATGTACTGCCGGGTGCGACCATGCGCTGGCCAGTACCGGCTGGACTGCCGGCCGATCAGCCGCTGCAGGTACGCGTCAATGGTGCAACGCAATTGGAGAGCCTTGCGCCGGGGCGATAAAACACTGCTTGTCGGGCAAGGATCAGCCCGTTGTGTTAACGGATGGAGATGTCCATTGATGGACACAAAGCCTTGGTGAGCCTCGATAGGGCTCGTTGTCTATGGCGATCGGTGTGGGTGGTCAGTGGCTTGTCCGGGCTGGTGCTTGCGCCGCTGGGCGCGGCCGCGCCGTTGCCGCCCCCGCCGAGCAGTATGGAGGCTGTTGCCGATGCACAGTTATTCCTGGAGTTGGTGGTCAATCAGCGGGACACCGGCCGCGTGGTCGCCGTCAATCAGCGCGCTGGGCAGCTGTTTTTACCGGCGTCGGTGTTGCAGGAAGTCGGCATGAAACTGCCGGGTGAGGTCCCCGTCGAAGTGGCGCTGGAACGTCTGCCTGGCCTGCACACCGATTACGACAGCCAGGGCCAGCGGCTGATACTCACGGTGCCACCCGCCTGGTTGCCGGAGCAGTTTATCGGCAGTCGTGACAATTACCCGCGTACCCAGGCACTCACCAGTTTTGGCGCGTTGCTCAACTACGATGCTTACCTCAACGATACGGATGACGCGGGCACCTACCTCGGCATCTTCAACGAAGTCAGGCTGTTCGATACCTGGGGCACCTTGTCCAATACCGGCCAGTACCGCACCACCCTTGGCCGGGAGACCGTCGGCAGCAGCCTGGACAATGGCTATCGGCGCTATGACACCACCTGGCGATTCTCCGACGATGAGCGCTTGTTGACCTATGAAGCGGGCGACGTCATCAGCGCTGCCTTGCCGTGGAGCAGCTCGGTGCGCCTGGGCGGCGTGCAAGTGTCGCGGGACTTCGGGGTGCGCCCGGACCTGGTCACCTACCCGTTGCCGCAGTTTGCCGGGGAGGCGGCCGTACCGTCGTCGGTGGACCTGTTTATCAACGGTTATAAATCCAGCAGCGCCGATCTTCAGCCCGGCCCCTACACCCTCACCAATGTGCCGTTTATCAACGGCGCCGGGGAGGCAGTGGTAGTCACTACAGATACGCTGGGGCGACAGGTCTCGACCACGGTGCCGTTCTATGTCACCAGCACCCTGTTGCAAAAGGGCTTGTCAGACTTCTCAGTGGCAGCCGGTAACCTGCGCCGCGATTACACCCTGCGCGATTTCGGCTACGGCCCCGGCGTGGCCAGCGGCACCTTTCGTTACGGGCTGTCGGACACGGTTACCCTGGAAAGCCACGCCGAAGCCTCCAATGACCTGACCCTGGGCGGTGTGGGCGGCAACCTGCGCGTCGGCAATCTCGGCGTGCTCAACACGGCTATCAGCCAAAGCCGGTATGACGGCCGCACCGGGCAGCAATTGAGCCTGGGCTACCACTACAGCAACCCGCGTTACAGCCTGTCGTATCAGCGCGTGGAGCGCCGCGATCAATATGCTGACCTGAGCCTGATCGACACCCCCTACGCCAGCCTCAGCAAGCGCAGCCAGCAGGCGACTCTGAGCGTTAACCTCAACGAGTTCGGCAGCCTGGGCGTGGGCTATTTTGATGTGCAGGCGGCCGACAACTCTCGCACCCGCCTGGTGAACATGACCTGGAGCAAGTCGCTGTGGCGCAACAGCAGTTTTTACCTGTCCGCCAACCATGAAGTCGGTGACAGCAGCTGGGCGGTGCAGGCCCAAGTGGTGGTGCCCTTCGACGTCTACGGCAGTCTTAGCCTGGGCACAGAGCGCAGTAAAACCGGGCAAAGCCAGCAGCGGGTCAATTACAGCCGTGCGGTGCCTGTCGAGGGGGGCGTGGGCTTCAACCTGGGTTACGCCAGCGGCGATGGGCCGGCCTATCGTCAGGCTGACCTGACCTGGCGCCTGCAGTCGGTGCAGTTGCAGGCGGGCGTGTATGGCAGCAGCGATGCGCAAACACGCTGGGCAGACGCTACCGGCTCGCTGGTATGGATGGACAATCAAGTGTTCGCCGCCAACCGCGTCAACGATGCGTTTGTGGTGGTGAGCACGGATGGCGTAGGGGGCGTGCCGGTGCGCTACGAAAATCAGGTGGTCGGCGAAACCGACCGCCACGGCCACCTGTTGGTGCCGTGGACCAGCGCCTACTACCGCGCCAAATATGAGATCGACCCGTTGAACCTGCCGTCCAACGTACAAGTGCCGAATGTGGAGCAACGGGTTGCCGTGCGCCGGGGCAGCGGCTATTTGCTTGAGTTCCCGCTGCGCCGGGTGCTCGCAGCGAGCATCACGCTGATCGATGCCCGGCATCAGGAACTGCCCCTGGGCAGCCAGGTACGCCATGAGCAAAGCGGTGCCCTGGCGGTGGTGGGCTGGGACGGCCTGGTGTACCTGGAAAACCTGGCGGCCCATAACACATTGCAAGTCAGCGTCGGTGACGGCCAGACCTGCCAGGCAACATTCGAGCTGGATACCACGCAAGCGCAGGTGCCGCTGATCGGGCCATTGGTGTGCCAATGACATAAGGAGTGTGTGTGTGCGGGTCAAGGAATGGCTGTTGGTGTGGCTGCTGTTATCAAGCCTGGGGGTGTCGATGCCGGTGCAGGCGGTGTGCTCGGTGGTCGCCACCGTGCCCGCCAGCTTTGGCACGTCGGTGAGTTCGATGACCGTGCGTACCACCTCCCAGCCCAGCTCAACCACCAACGCCGGCTTGAGTTGTACCCCGGCGGTGCTGTCGGTATTGACTTCCAGCGACCATTTCTACGCGACCATCACCGGTTCGTCACAGGGCGGCCTGGTCGGGCCGACCGGAGATGTCATCAACTATACGATCTACGCCAACAACACCCCGTCGTTTCCAATGACACGTGGTACTGCGTTCGATTTTGGCGGCAGTGGCGGCATCGCCGCGTCCCTGGGGCTGGTCTTTGGGCCCGGCACAAAAGTAGTGCCGCTGTACTTTGCCACCACGCTTGGCAGCAACGTGGCGGCGGGTGTGTACAGCGAGACCCTGAGCGTTTTCTGGAACTGGAATTATTGCTCGGGCATTGGCATTGGCGGGGTATGCCTGGGCCGCGAGATCAACAGCGGCACGACCACGCTGAACGTCAGCATGACCGTGGTCAATGACTGCCAGATCACCACTCCACCGATCGCATTCGGCAGTGCCCCGGTGGTCAGTGCCTTCGCCACAGTCACCGGGCAGGCCAGTATTGCCTGCACCAAGGGCAGTGCGTATACCGTCGGGCTCAGTGATGGGCAGAACCCGGTCAGCGTGGGCGGCCGTCGGCAGATGGTGTCCGGCAGTAATGTGCTTGCCTATGACATCTTCCAGGGGGCGGGCTCCACCCGCTGGGGTAGCGTGGGCGCGGCGCGGCGAGCCAGCGCCTCGGCGGAGATCAACCCGGGCAACGGCTTGGGCACCGGCAGCCAGGTATTCAACTACAACGCGAAAATCTACACCGACCAGGCCACCCCGCCGGGCGGCACTTATCTCGACAACGTGGTCCTGGACGTGGGTTTCTAGAACTTCAACATCGGTGTGGAGGGCTGATCCACCGGGCTGACCATCGCATAGTTGTACCCGGCGCCGGACCAGTACTCGGCTTGCAAACCATCGGCGCTGCGGCTGCCACGGGGCAGGAAACCGTTGTCCGGGCCCGGCGGACGGATATAGAAGCTGATACGGCGACCTGTCGGGTCTTCGTACAGCACCATGGCTGCCGCGCCTTGGTCCGTGGTGAGCAGGCGCCCGCTCACCGGTTTGAAACCGGACGGGCTCAAGTCCGGCAGGCGATGCGCCTGGTTGAAATAACGGTCCAGCCAAGCCTGCATGCTGCCGCCATCCTGCGTCGTGTAGTCGGCGGGCATGATGCCGTCCTGGGCAAACAGGCGGTAAGCCTGCATGGCATCGGCCATCGGCAACATCGGCGGTTGAGTGGCTTCGCGCGCATGCCAACCCGCCACGCCGCCGAGGCTGACGGCGATCAGCAACACGGCGGCGGTGGCGAAGTGGCGACGGGACTGATGCTTGATCCGTTGGCGAATCAGTGCCGGGTCCAGGTCGGGGTTGGCCGGTTGTTGCAAGGCACCGCTCAGTGACGCACGCAGCAAGTGCGCATCCTGCTGCCACGCCTGTACCTGAGCGGCGACGTCGGGATGGGCCGCCAGGTAGGTTTCAAGCACGCGGCGGTCGCTCTCCAACAGTTGGTGGTCGACGTAGGCATGCAAATCGCGTTCGCTGGGGGGCAGGCTGATCATTTGAGTATCCGCAGGGAAGGGCTGGTAATTTCGCCATCGCTGAGTTGACGCAAGGCTTGGCGCGCCCGGGACAGGCGCGACATAACGGTGCCCACAGGCACCTTCAGAATATCGGCAACTTCCTTGTAGCTTAAGCCTTCGACCGACACCCACAGCAGCAGGGCGCGTTGTTCGGCGGTGAGTCGGTCGAAGGCTTGCAGGGTCGATTGGGCGATCACGGTGCGCTCCACCGAGGGCTGCGCGTCGTCACGGCCGGTGAAGAATTCGAGCATGCGTGCATAGCGCCGACTGCGGCGGTGGGTATCGAGGAACTGCCGGTAGAGGATCGAGAACAGCCAGGCGCGAAGGTCGCCTTCGAGGCGTTTATCGGCCCAACTGATGATCGCCCGTTCCAGGGTCGACTGCACCAGATCGTCGGCGCTGCTGGCGTTACGCGTCAGTGACACGGCAAACCGCCGCATTCTGGGGATGAGTTCACGTAACTGTTCGTCGAGTTCATGCATGGCTGCGATTCTGATCGGTTTTGCAGAGGAAGACGCCAGCCAGCGTGAGTTATTCCATCAATGGCTGTGGGAAATTTTTAGGTTCTAACTAGGGATCATCTGCAATGCAGAAGGGGCTGTAATACAGCTCCCACACCTCAATCAATCGTCGTAACCGCCGGGAACAACTTCGGCGGTTAACTGATGAGGGTGTATGCATGACATGTTCTCCGACCGATAAACGTTTATTTTTCCGAACTGCATTGGCTCACTTGCCTGCCGCTCAGCAAGTCGTGTTTGAGCAGTGGGGGTGCGGCCTGTCGACCAAGGCTGCCTACGACAGTGTGCACCACGCTATCGAGTTTCAAGCGGCGCTGTCACCGCAAGCGATTGCTGCAGTGTGGGCGGGCCAGCGTATCAGCTATGAACAACTCAACCGTCAAGCCAATCGCTTGGCGGTGCACTTGATTGAGTTGGGCGTGAAACGCGGCGATACGGTGGGACTGTTCGTCGAGCGTTCGATTCCCATGCTGGTGGGGCTTTTGGCGGTGTTGAAGGTCGGCGCCGCGTATGTTCCTCAAGACGTCAGAATCGTACCGACGCTGCAACTGAGCATGGTGCTGGAGTCGTTGACCAGCCCAGTGATTCTGACCCTGTCGAACCTGACCGATTGCATACCGGCCGCTTCGGCCCATCGCTGCCTGAGCCTGGACACGTTTCTGGCCGAAACACCCTGGATCACCGAGGACAACCGTCAGGCGTTCGCCGCTGCCGACACCGATGACCTGTGTTTCGTGCTGTTCACCTCTGGCACGACCGGACGGCCCAACGGCGTCTGTGTCAGTCACCGCAATGTGTGCAACATCCTGCTGACGCAGCCAGGGCGGATGGGCATGGCACCGGGGTGCAACGTGGGGCAGATCCTCAATATCGGTTTTGATATGGCGGCCTGGGAAATACTCGGTTGTCTGGCGCATGGAGCGACCTTGTTGATTCGTGGTAAAGACATTGCGCAAACCGCTGCACAGTGCCACGTGTTAATCGCAACACCCTCGATATTGGCGAGCCTTGACCCTGAACAGTGCCCTGACCTCAAGACTGTTGCGGTGGCGGGCGAGCCCTGCTCCCAGGCGCTTGCCGAGCATTGGGCCGAGCACTGCACGTTCTACAACGGCTGCGGCCCCACTGAAACCACCATCGTCAATACCTTGCACCGGCATGTGCCTGGCACCCTATTGACCATCGGCAAGCCGACACCGAATAACACCGTGTATGTGCTCGACGAACACGGCCGCGCGTGTGAGCTGGGTGAAACCGGTGAAATGTGGGCCGGCGGCGCAGGGGTAACGGCCGGTTACTTGAACAATCCTGCACTGACCCAAGAGCGCTACCGCCCGGACCCCTTTATAGGCGGTGATGCCATGATGTTTCGTACACGGGACTTGGGGCGCTGGACGGACGAAGGGCAACTTGAACACTTGGGGCGCGTCGATGATCAGGTAAAGGTTCGCGGGTTTCGTGTGGAATTGGATGCCGTGTCCACGGCCCTGGAGGCTGGCGATGGCTGCACACGGGCTGTCACATTGAAACTGGACAGCCGCAATCTAGTCGCTTTTGTCTCGCCTGCCAGTGCTGACGTCGAGTCTTGCCGAGCCCAATGCCAGCAGCGCCTGGCCTACTACTGTGTGCCGTCGTCCATCTACGCGATGGAGCATTTTCCACTGACCGCCAGGGGCAAAATCGACAAGGCAGTGTTACTGCAACGGGCTCGGGAGAGGCACGTGGCAAGGTTGGCGCTCGCGACTGAGGAGGCCGCTCATGATTGATGCGCTGACCCGTACTGTCGTACCGCCCAAGCCGGCGTTATGGCGCCGCTGGACGTCACTGCCGATGTTTTCTTACTACAACCGCCTGATGGCAGTGGTGCTGCTGGGTAACGCAGCGTGTGTGCTGATGGTTGTCGACGTTCACACCATCACAGTTGAAACGCTCTCGGGCATGGTGTTGATCAACCTGTCGGTTGCCATTCTGATTCGCCAGCAATATCTGATCAACGCACTGTTCTGGCTGGCGACCCGCGTTCCGCTCGCATGGCCGCTACGTGTGCGGCGCAGCGCGGCCAAGGTCTACCACTTTGGGGGGCTGCACAGTGGCGCAGCGGTGGCGGCTACCGGCTGGTTTGCGGCCATGGTCGGTGTTCAGGTCGCGCGCCATCTGCAGCAGCCCGGCAGCGTTTCGTCAGCCTGGTTGTGGCTCAGCAGCGTGCTGCTCGGCCTGTTGATGTTGATCGTGGTCATGGCGCTGCCCTGGATTCGTGGCCGGTTTCACAATGGCTTCGAGCGGGTCCATCGGTTCGCCGGTTGGGGCGCACTGCTGCTGTTCTGGGGGCTGACGTTACTGGCGTCCATCGAAGCCTCAACGCCCTTGTCGCACAGTGGGTCGTTCTGGGTGCTGGTGCTGCTGACGCTGAGTATTGCGTCGCCTTGGTTGCGTCTGCGTAAGGTGGCCATTAAACAAACGAGGCCTTCGACGCATGCGGTCCTTACCCGTTTCAGCCACACCACGCCTTTCGCAGGTTCATCCACCGCGATCAGCCGAAACCCACTGCTGGAGTGGCACTCATTTGCGAATATTCCTGCGCCAGGCGAAGCGGGGTTTCGCCTGATCATTTCCAGAGCCGGAGATTGGACCGGGCGTTTCATTGAGGACTTGCCCAGCCACGTATGGGTCAAGGGCATCACTACGGCTGGCGTTGCCAATGTGGAAACCCTGTTCAAGTCAGTGGTGTATATCGCCACCGGGAGCGGCATCGGGCCGGTCATGCCGCATTTGCTTGCAGCTCAGGTGCCGATCCAGTTGATCTGGTCTACCCGCAGCCCGAGGAAGACCTACGGCGATGAGTTGGTCGACGAAATCCTGCGCGCCCAGCCCGGCGCATTGATCTGGGACACCGACGAGCGCGGTAAACCGGACTTGGTGCAACTGGCTTATGGCTCGGTGCAAACCGTAGGTGCAGAAGCCGTGATCTGTATTGCAAACCAGGCCTTGACTCAGCGTGTGGTGCACGAGATGGAAGCGCGAGGCATACCCGCTTATGGCGCGATCTGGGATTCCTGAGGTCGCGTCAGTGGGTGACAACATCAATCAGAGGAGGTGTTTATGCACGTATTAGTGGAACGTCATGGTCGGGTAGTCCTGGTCAGGCTCAACCGTCCGCACGTCAAGAATGCGCTGAATTCGGCGCTGATGACGGAGTTGGTCAGCAGCCTGGATGCTTTGGATCGTGACCCTCAGGTCGGCTGTTTTGTCATCACCGGCAGTGCGGACTATTTCGCTGCAGGGGCCGATATCAAAGAGATGAGCGGCAAGTCTTACCTGGACATGCTCAACGAGGATTACTTCGTCGGCTGGGAAGCCTTTACGCGTCTGCGCACGCCAACGATCGCCGCAGTAGCGGGTTACGCATTTGGCGGTGGCTGTGAACTCGCGCTGATGTGCGACATGATTTTCGCCACCGATACGGCGACCTTTGCGCAGCCGGAAATCAAGTTGGGTGTGATTCCGGGGATGGGGGCGACCCAGCGGTTGACAGGGCTGATCGGTAAGGCCAAGGCCATGGACCTGGTGTTGACTGGTCGGCCAATGACTGCCCAAGAGGCCGATCAAGCTGGGTTGGTGTCCCGTGTGTTCCCGGCGGCAATTCTGATGGAGCAGACATTGGCAGTGGCTGCGCAGATTGCCGGGTTCTCCCGGACAGCCACCCGGGCGGCGCGAGAGGCCGTTGAACAATCCCTTGAGGTGGGCTTGCACGACGGCGTGCGTGTGGAGCGTCGGCTGTTTCATGGCCTGTTTGCCACGCCTGATCAGCAGGAGGGGATGCAGGCGTTTCTCTGCAAACGTCCGGCAGTGTTTAACCCCACGTAGAAGGAAAATCGACTCGGCGGCGTATCTGTTCAGAAAAAAACTACAGTGAAAAGGGAATAGACCTATGTGAGGTTCGTCTCATAGTTCATTTTCCTTGCGGCCATGCGCCCTGGAGTTCTTCATGGTAGATCACTCATCACCGCCCCGTCCTCCCTTGAGTACCGCGAGCCTGATCGCGCGGCTCGCCGGTATCGGTGCCGTGGTTGCCGTTGTTGCTGGGGCGTTTGCCTACGTCAACGGCACGCTTGACCCACAGCGCCTGCGCCCCAAAACCCTGGTCAATGCTCTGGAAGCCAATAACGGTGTGCACCCGGGCTTCCGGCGTAACCATGCCAAGGGCGTGTGTGTAGCCGGTTACTTCGAGAGCAGTACAGAGGCGCGCGGGTACTCCAGCGCACAGGTGTTCAGCGCGGCTAAAACCCCGGTGATTGGTCGATTTGCCTTGCCCAGCGGCAACCCCTATGCGCCGGACAGCAGTGTGCCGATCCGCAGCTTCGCGCTGCAATTCAGCCAGGCCAACGGCCAGCAATGGCGCACGGGGATGAACAGCATGCCGGTGTTCCCGGTCGGCACGCCTGAGGCGTTCTACCAGATGCTCAAGGCCGGTGCGCCAGACCCGGCGACCGGCAAGCCGAACCCGGCGAGCATGCCGGCGTTTTTTGCCGCGCACCCGGAGGCAGCGCCGTTCCTGGCATGGGTAAAGACCGCCAGGCCATCGGCAAGTTACGCGACTGAAACCTATAACGGCATCAATACGTTTTACCTGGTGGGCGCCGACGGCAAGCGCCAGGCGGTACGTTGGGGCGTTGTGCCACAGAGCCAGGATGCGCCGGGTGATACCGCGCCGTCGGGCAGCGATTTCCTGGAAAAAGACCTGGTGCAGCGCCTTGCGTCGGGCCCGTTGCGCTGGCAGTTGAATATGACCCTGGCCAACCCCGGCGACCCCTTGGACGATGCGAGCAAACCCTGGGCCGGCGAACACAAGGTACTCAACGCCGGCTCGCTGGTCCTGCAAAGCAGCCAGCCGCAAGCGGACGGTGATTGCCGTGATATCAACTTTGACCCGCTGATTTTGCCCAGCGGTATCCAAGCCTCCAACGACCCGCTGCTGGCCGCACGTTCGGCTGCTTATGCCAGTTCGTACCTGCGCCGCGCCGGTGAAGTCAGCCCCTTGCACAGCGCCCCTCTGGAGTCGAAGCCATGAATGTTCAACCACGGTTTTTCGCGCCGCTGGCCCGCCTGCTGCATTGGCTCATGGCACTGATGATCATCGCCATGTTGTTTATCGGCGCGGGTATGGCCGCGTCGGTGTCGGAGCGCCATGAGTGGCTGATTCACCTGCACAAGCCGCTGGGTATCGCGATTCTGGCGTTGGTGATCGTGCGCTTGGTGGTGCGCTTTTCCACCCGGCAACCGCCGCTACCGGTCGATTTGCCGTTATGGCAAGTGCTGGCCGCCAAGGCTTCGCATGTGCTGCTGTACGCATTGATGCTGGTGCTGCCGGTGCTGGGCTGGGCGATGATTTCGGCGGCGGGTGACCCGGTGATGCTCAGCAGTTCGGTGCAACTGCCGGCGCTGATGGGCGCCAATGCGCCGTTGTTTGCGCTGTTGCGCAAAGCCCATGGCTATCTCGCCTATCTATTGTTCTTGACGGTGCTGCTGCACCTGGCGGCGGCGCTGTTCCACGGGCTGATTCGTCGCGACGGTGTGCTGCAAAGCATGACCGGCACCAAGGACTGATGCCGGGGGCAGCGGGGTTAGCGTAGCACGGTGACGATGTCGGCCACGGTGCTCAATACGTCCTTGCCCAGCTGTTTGGAGCGTTCACCTGACCAACCGGTCTTCGGGTTGGGCGCGTCGTCGTTGTCCTTGAAGGGCATCTCCAGGGTCAGTGACAGGCAGTCATACCGTTCACCGACCGCATTGCAGGCCAGCGTCATGTTGGCTTCGCCCGGCAGGTCACGGGTGTAACCGTGAGTGGTCTGGAAGTCGCGGGTCAGGGCGCTCAAGTGGCTGCGGAAGTGTTTTTCCAGCGCCTCGATACGCGGGGTGTAACCGGGGTTGCCTTCGCAGCCGGCGGTGAACACGTAGGGGATTTCCTCGTCGCCGTGGATATCGAGGAACAGGTCGACGCCGTATTTTTCCATCTGTTGCTGGGCGAACAGCACTTCCGGGCTGATCTCCTGGCTGGCGTTCTGCCAGGCACGGTTCAGGTCCTGGCCCATCGCGTTGGTGCGCAAGTGGCCATGGAACGCGCCGTCAGGGTTCATGTTCGGAATAAGGTACAGGTCGGCGACGGACAGGAGTTTTTTCAGCTCGGTGTCACCGTCCTGTTGCAGGCGTTCGATAACCCCTTCCATGAACCATTCGGCCATGTGTTCGCCGGGGTGTTGCTGGGCGATGATCCAGACATTGCGCCGGCCTTCGCCACCTTTGCCGCGACGCAGCAGTTGGATGTCGCGGCCCTCGGCACTTTTGCCGGTAGCGAGCAATTGGGTGCCAGCGCGATTCAACGCCTGCTCGATCAGCCAGTCATGACGTTCACGGCTGTAGGGTTCGAAGTAAGCGATCCACGCGTGTTTCTCGCAGGTTTCCAAACTGATGTGCAGCGTTTCGCCATCAAAGCGCGTGGGCACGCGGAACCAGTTGATATGGTCGTAGGACGCCACGGCGTTATAGCCGCTCCAGGCGTTTTTGTAGGACGACTGGCTGGCGTTGCTCAAGCGGAAAGTGTGGGTGTGGCCCACGTGCATACCTTCGGCCTTGAAGTGGAACCATTGGAAATGCGCGCTGCGGGTATCGGGTTTGATCGCCAGCAACAGGTGGTACGCGTCGCTGGCATCCAGGACCTGGATGTTGCCGCTGTCGAAGTCGGTGCTGATCTTGATGGAGGTCAAGGCCACGGTCATAGTCTGGGCTGCCTGAGTATGATTGTTGTGGCGGATATCTTACACAGGAGTCGGACGAAATCTTGATGCAAAATTGTTGCATGGGGGAGGGGGCGTCATCCTTGACGCAACAGCAGCTTAGAATCTATGAGATTGATTCTCAAGCGCTATTTCGCAAAGATCCGGGCCAGAGCGGCCGCTCGACTTTGTTTTGGCAATGGTCTTTTGCTACCATGCGCGCCATCAAGCAACACACAGTCTTCATTAGCCTGAAGCCAAGCCAGGGAAACTGGCAAAAAAAAGACCCGGCCAAAGAGCCGGGTCAAAAACCGTGATTAGCCTGATGAGGAGATATTCCAAGAGTCCGACCTAAGGTCTCTTGGTCTATCGACTGATCTCGCGATCAGCTGGGTCCAATAGTAATCATTATCATTTGCAAGTCAAATGTTTTTATCCGTCGGATAGAAATATTTTTCTTTCGTGCCCGTCATGCGCTGGCTTGAGCCGCAGGCACGTGCAACGTCTGCTCCACCATCGCCTTCGCCATATCTATCAAATACACCACCGAAAACGCCAGGTCCCGTTGATTGCCCTGACGGCTGCTGGCCGATTCATAGGCTGCCGCTGCCGCGCTGCGTAACAGATCCGACGCGTGCACCAGTGCGTCCTCATGGCTGATGCCGGGCTTGATGTCGAAGAACGGCGCGTCCGTGATCGGCGCCGACACATCCACTTTCAAGTAAAAATCGAGTGCGCGCTTGGCGGCGCCGCTGTTGCGCATGAGCAATAGTTCGTCGGATTCAATTGCGCCAGGCTGGTGATTGGGGCTGGTCGTCATGAGGGCGGTTACTCTGAGTGAATGTCGAAAACCTGCACCTGATATTAATACGAATCGTATTTATGTCATTTGATGGATTACTACAAACTGTTTATTGTCGTGGCGAACACGCAACGTATCGTCACGCCCCATGGATAACTGGATAGCGTTGGTCAAAGCCAACATGAAAGACCGCAAGGTCACGCAGGACGAGTTGGCCGAACGCTTGGGCATGTCCCAGGGCGGCGTTGGGCATTGGCTCAACAAACGTCGTGTGCCGAGCCTGGCGGACATGAACCGGGTACTCGCCGAGCTAGGGCTGGGCGACCTGGAAGTCGCGCTGGAAATTCGTGAGAGAGCCCATGCAGCGCCGGCTTTGGCAAAACACTACAACCCGTATTTTCGCTACCCGGTCAGCGACTGGAAGGGCGTCTGTGAAGTGCGTGAAGAACGCCCGACCTACGGCCCGGCACGGTTCGAATTAACCGATTACCACGCCCGGGGTGATGCCTTCTGGCTGCCCGTGACAGGAGACGCCATGACCGCCCCCAGCGGGCTGAGCATCGGCGCAGGCATGCTGATCCTGGTGGACCCGGCCATTGATGCCGAACCCGGTAAACTGGTAGTCGCGCAATGGGCCGACAGCACCCAGGCGACCTTTCGCCAGTTGATGGAAGAGAGCGGCCAGCTTTACCTGGTGCCGCTCAACCCGACTTACCCCAAATTACGGTTCACCGGCGATTGCCGAATTCTTGGGGTCGTCGTGCAAGCCACTGCGAAGTTCTAGTCCGCCGTTTCCAGCTCCACCAAGGCACTGCCTTCGGCAACCATTTCGCCTTCCTGGCAATACAGCGCCTTGACCACGCCGGTTTGCGGCGCGCGGATGCTGTGCTCCATCTTCATCGCCTCCAATACCACCAGTTGGGTTCCGGCTTCCACGCGTTGTCCGACCTCCACCAGCACCCGCACGATGCTGCCATTCATCGGCGCGGTGAGGCCACCCTGATGAGACTGGTTGGCCTCGACCGCCGCAATCGGGTCAAACAGCGTGACGGCGTGCATCTCACCGTTCCAGCGCAAGTACACAGAGCCTTCGTCACGCACCGCCAGATGAGCGCGGCGTACGCCGTTGTGTTCGACCAGTAGCTGATCGCCTTGCAACTGCGGCGAGTTCCCGCACAGCCTGACCCATTGATCTTGCCCATTGCAGCTCAGGTGCAGCGAAACCTCGGCCGGTAACCCCGCGCGAAACCCGCGTGTATCCGCCCAAGGCCCGTCACCGGCCGGCAAACTCTGCATAAACGCCGAGCCCGCTGCCTGCCAGAATTCATCGCTCAAGGTGCCGGCCACGGGCAGCAGCTCGTCCTGATAGCGCGGAATAAACCCGGTATCCAATTCGGCTGCCGCAAATGCCGGGTGGCCGATGATGCGCCGCAGGAAGCCGAGGTTGGTCTTCAGCCCGCCCACGGCGAACTCATCCAGCATGCTCAACAAGCGCAGACGCGCCTGTTCCCGGTCTTCGCCCCAGGCAATCAGTTTGCCGAGCATCGGGTCGTAGAAGGGGGAAACGCTATCGCCTTGTTCTACGCCGCTGTCCACCCGACGGCCCGGCCCCGGCGCAGATTCGCGGTACAGCGCAAGGCGCCCGGTGGCCGGCAGGAAATCATTGGCCGGGTCCTCGGCATACAAGCGCACTTCAATCGCATGACCGATCAACGGCACCTGGGCTTGAGTGATCGGCAGTGGCTCACCCTGAGCGACACGAATCTGCCAGGCCACCAGGTCGAGGCCGGTAATTGCCTCGGTCACCGGGTGCTCCACTTGCAATCGCGTGTTCATCTCCATAAAGAAAAATTCGCCGCGGGCGTCCAGCAAGAACTCCACGGTCCCCGCGCCCACGTAGCCGATCGCCTGGGCCGCGCGCACCGCGGCTTCGCCCATCGCTTTGCGCTGTTCAACCCCCAGGCCCGGCGCCGGCGCTTCCTCCACGACTTTTTGGTGACGACGTTGAATCGAGCAGTCGCGTTCATTGAGGTACAGGCAGTGGCCGTGCTGATCGGCAAACACCTGGATTTCCACATGGCGTGGCTTGAGCAGGTATTTTTCCACCAGCATCTGCCCGTTGCCGAAGGATGAAAGCGCTTCGCGCTGGGCCGACGCCAGGGCTTCGGCCAGTTGGCTGACTTCCTCGACCACTTTCATGCCTTTGCCGCCGCCGCCCGCCGTGGCCTTGAGCAACACCGGATAACCGATACGTTCACAGGCGTCGCGAAAGGTTTCCAGGTCCTGGGCGTCGCCGTGATAACCCGGCACCAGCGGCACGCCGGCCTTTTCCATCAATGCCTTGGCTGCCGATTTGCTGCCCATGGCGTCAATGGCCGAGGCGGGCGGGCCGAGGAAGATCAAACCCGCCGCTTCAATTGCACGGGCAAACCCGGCATTTTCCGACAGGAAACCATACCCCGGATGGATCGCCTGGGCGCCGCTGGCCTGGGCGGCGGCGATCAGCTTGTCGATTTGCAGGTAGCTGTCGGTGGCCTTGCTACCCCCCAGGTCGACACGAATATCCGCTTCGCGGCTATGCCGCGCATCGCGGTCCGTGGCGCTGTGTACCGCCACGGTGGTCAGGCCCATGGCCTTGGCTGTGCGCATCACTCTGCAAGCAATCTCGCCACGGTTGGCCACCAGCACGGTGGTCAGTGTGCTCATGAACGGGGCTCCTGCACTTGCCAGCTGGGCGAGCGTTTTTGCAGGAAGGACCGCAAGCCTTCCTGACCCTCGGCGCTGACGCGGATCCGCGCAATCGCATTTTCGCAGTAACGACGCAAGGCCGGGGTGAGTGCGCCGTTACCGACTTCACGCAACAAATCCTTGCTGGCGCGCATGGCGGCCGGGCTGTTAAGCAGCAGATTGGCGACCCACTGTTCTACGTGCTGGTCCAGTTCGCCCACCGGGTAACTTTCCGCCAACAAGCCGATATGCCGTGCCTGCTGACCACCAAACCGCTCGGCCGTCAGCGCATAGCGGCGCGCCGCACGCTCGCCGATGGCCTGCACCACGAACGGGCTGATTACCGCCGGTGCGAGGCCGATGCGCACTTCCGACAGGCAGAACTGCGCGTCATCGGCGCCAATCGCCATGTCGCAGCAACTGATCAAGCCCAGTGCGCCGCCGTAGGCCGCGCCTTGTACCACCGCCAGCGTCGGGATTTTCAGCTTGGCCAGGTTGTACATCAGTTCGGCCAGTTCGCGCGCGTCGTCAAGGTTGGTGTGATAGTCCAGCTCGGCAGATTGCTGCATCCAGGCCAGGTCAGCACCGGCGCTGAAATGTTTGCCGCGTCCACGCAGCACCAGGAAACGCAGCGACGAATCACCCTGCACCTGGTCCAGGGCAATGATCAGTTCGCGGATCATCTCGGCGTTGAACGCGTTGTTCTTGGCTTCACGACTGAGCCACAGCGTGGCAAAGCCACGGCTGTCGGTGATCAGTTCGAGGGTGTTGAAATCGCTCATGGGTACAGCTCCATTTACATGCGGAACACGCCGAAGCGGCTCGGCTCGATGGGGGCATTCAGCGCAGCGGACAAGGCCAGCGCCAGCACGTCACGGGTCTGCAACGGGTCAATCACACCGTCATCCCACAGGCGTGCGCTGGAGTAGTACGGGTGGCCCTGGGTTTCGTACTGGTCGAGGATCGGCTGCTGGATGGCGGCTTCTTCCTCGGCGCTGAACCCGACGCCAGCACGTTCGGCCTGTTCACGCTTGACCTGGACCAATACGCCGGCCGCTTGTTCGGCGCCCATTACGCCGATGCGCGCGTTCGGCCACATCCACAGAAACCGCGGGTCGTAGGCGCGGCCGCACATGCCATAGTTGCCGGCACCAAAGCTGCCGCCGATGATCACCGTAAACTTCGGCACCTTGGCGCAGGCCACGGCGGTGACCAGCTTGGCGCCATGTTTGGCGATGCCGCCGGCTTCGTACTTTTGGCCGACCATAAAGCCGGTGATGTTTTGCAGGAACAGCAGGGGAGTCCCGCGCTGGCAGGCCAGTTCAATAAAGTGCGCACCTTTTTGTGCCGCTTCGGCAAACAGAATCCCGTTATTGGCGAGGATCGCAATCGGGTAGCCGTGAAGGTGGGCAAAGCCGCAGACCAAGGTGGTGCCGAACAGCGCCTTGAACTCATCGAACACCGAGCCGTCCACCAGGCGCGCAATCACTTCGCGCACATCAAACGGTTGCTTGGCATCGGCCGGAATTACGCCATAGAGCTCTTCGCCGCCGTACAGCGGCGCCACCGGCGGGCGTTGTAACAGCTCGCCCTGTTTGCGCCAGTTAAGGTTGGCCACGCTGCGCCGCGCAAGGGCCAGGGCGTGTTCATCACTGTCGGCATAGTGGTCGGCGACACCGGAGATCTTGCAGTGCACATCGGCACCGCCCAGGTCTTCGGCGCTGACCACTTCTCCGGTCGCCGCTTTGACCAGTGGCGGCCCGGCGAGGAAGATCGTCGCTTGCTGGCGCACCATGATCGCTTCGTCGGCCATCGCCGGCACATACGCGCCGCCGGCGGTGCACGAGCCCATCACCACGGCGATCTGCGGGATGCCCTGGGCGCTCATGTTGGCTTGGTTGAAGAAGATGCGCCCAAAGTGTTCGCGGTCGGGGAACACTTCGTCCTGACGGGGCAGGTTGGCGCCGCCGGAATCCACCAGGTAGATGCACGGCAGGCGATTTTGCTCGGCGATGGTCTGGGCGCGCAGGTGTTTTTTTACCGTGAGCGGGTAGTACGAGCCGCCTTTTACCGTGGCGTCGTTGGCGACGATCATGCATTCGACGCCTTCTACGCGGCCGATCCCGGCAATCACGCCGGCGGCGGGTACGTCTTCGCCGTACACCTGATGAGCAGCCAGTTGGCTGAGTTCAAGGAACGGCGAGCCAGGATCGAGCAGGCGGTTGATTCGCTCGCGAGGTAGCAGCTTGCCGCGTGAGGTGTGCCGCTCCTGGGCTTTTGCGCCGCCGCCTTGTTGCACGTGGGCGAGCAGGGTGTGAAGGGCGTCGACCTGGTGGCGCATCGCTGCGCTGTTGGCGGCAAACTCCGCCGAGCGCGGGTTGAGCTGGGTGTGCAGGGTGGCCATGGCGCGCTCCGTCAGCGGGTTTCGTTAAACAGTTCGCGGCCGATCAACATCCGGCGAATCTCACTGGTGCCGGCGCCAATCTCGTACAGCTTGGCGTCTCGCAGCAGTCGCCCGGCGGGGAATTCGTTGATGTAGCCGTTGCCGCCGAGAATCTGGATTGCGTCGAGGGCCATTTGCGTGGCGCGTTCGGCGCTGTAAAGAATCACCCCGGCCGCATCCTTGCGCGTGGTTTCGCCACGCTCGCAGGCCTGGGCCACCGCGTAGAGGTAAGCGCGGCTGGCGTTGAGCTGGGTGTACATGTCAGCCACCTTGCCCTGGATCAGTTGGAACTCGCCGATGCTCTGGCCGAACTGTTTGCGGTCGTGGATATAGGGCACGATCAGGTCCATACAGGCTTGCATGATCCCGGTGGGGCCGCCGGACAACACCACGCGTTCGTAGTCCAGGCCGCTCATCAACACTTTCACGCCACCATTGAGCGTGCCGAGGATGTTTTCTTCGGGCACCTCAACGTCATCGAAAAACAGCTCGCAGGTGTTGGAGCCGCGCATGCCGAGCTTGTCGAACTTGTTGCTACGGCTGAAGCCTTTCCAGTCGCGCTCGACGATGAACGCCGTGATGCCATGGGCGCCTTTTTCCAGGTCAGTCTTGGCGTAGATCACGTAAGTCGTGGCGTCGGGGCCGTTGGTGATCCAGGTCTTGCTGCCGTTGAGGACGTAACGGTCGCCGCGTTTGTCGGCGCGTAGCTTCATCGAAACCACGTCGGAGCCGGCGTTCGGCTCGCTCATGGCCAGGGCGCCGACATGCTCGCCGCTGATCAATTGAGGTAGATAGTTGAGTTTCTGCGCGTGATTGCCGTTGCGGTTGATCTGGTTCACACACAGGTTGGAGTGGGCGCCGTAGGACAGCGCAACCGACGCGGAACCGCGGCTGATCTCTTCCATGGCCACCACGTGGGCCAGGTAGCCCAGGCCCGCGCCGCCGTACTCTTCCGGCACGGTGATACCCAGCAGGCCCATGTCGCCGAACTTGCGCCACATATCGGCGGGGAACAGGTTGTCGATGTCGATCTGTGCCGCGCGGGGAGCGATTTCCTTGGCCACGAAGGACTGCACCTGATCGCGCAGCATGTCGATGGTTTCGCCGAGGGCGAAGTTC
Organism: Pseudomonas fluorescens; assembly: GCF_900215245.1. Lineage (GTDB taxonomy): Bacteria > Pseudomonadota > Gammaproteobacteria > Pseudomonadales > Pseudomonadaceae > Aquipseudomonas > Aquipseudomonas fluorescens. The sequence goes on along the minus strand of NZ_LT907842.1, from coordinate 6,302,535 downwards.
AGGGACGGGTAACTCATGGACAGGCACCTTAATGTGAGCATTGTTTTTGTGTGGGTTGAGCGCCGGGGGAGGTTGCTCACCTTTACGTTAACGTAAGCTTGCGTTGCGAGGCTGTCAATCGTAGTTTACGTTTACGTCAAGCAACCGCCGTCCACCTTACAAAAAAGACAAAAGGGGTCGTTATGGATCAACCGAATCAGAGCTACAGCCGTGGCGCTCAGGACAAACCGTTGCTGGCCATGACAATCGGCCAAGCCTTCGACGCTACGGTCTCGCAGTACCCCGATGGCGAAGCGCTGGTGGTGCGCCATCAGCAGCGTCGCTACACCTGGCGACAGTTGGCCGAGGCCGTTGAGCTGCACGCCCGTGCGTTCCTGGCCTTGGGTATGCAAACCGGTGACCGTCTGGGTATCTGGGCCCCCAATTGCGCCGAGTGGTGTATCAGCCAAATCGCCAGCGCCAAGCTCGGGGTGATTCTGGTGAATATCAACCCGGCCTATCGCAGCAGCGAATTGGCGTACGTCCTCAAGCAATCCGGTTGCCAGTGGCTGGTGTGTGCCGGGTCGTTCAAGCGCTCCGATTACCACGCGATGCTGCAAGAACTGAAGCCCGAGCTGCGTGGCCTTATCAGCCTCGACCCCAGCCCGCCTGCGGGATTCCTGCCCTGGTCACAATTGTCGGCCCTCGGCGCAGGCGTCCCGCCCGAACAACTGCACAGCCGCCAGGCCAGCCTGCACTTTGATCAAGCCGTCAACATCCAGTACACCTCCGGCACCACCGGCTTCCCCAAGGGGGCCACCCTCAGTCACCACAACATCCTCAACAATGGTTACATGGTCGGTGAAAGCCTGGGCCTCACGGCGCAGGATCGTCTGGTGATCCCGGTGCCGTTGTATCACTGCTTCGGTATGGTCATGGGCAACCTTGGTTGCATCACCCATGGCACCACCATGATCTACCCCAATGACGGCTTCGACCCGCTGCTGACGCTGACTGCCGTCGCCGAAGAGCGCGCCACTGGCCTCTACGGGGTGCCGACGATGTTCATCGCGTTGCTCGATCACCCGCGCCGGGGCGAGTTCGACCTGTCGGCCCTGCGCACCGGCATCATGGCCGGCGCCACATGCCCCATCGAGGTCATGCGCCGCGTCATCAGCGAGCTGCACATGGGTGAGGTGCAGATTGCCTACGGCATGACCGAAACCAGCCCGGTGTCATTGCAGACCGGCGCCAATGACGACCTTGAACGCCGTGTCACCACCGTCGGTCGCACCCAGCCGCAACTGGAAAACAAGATCATCGACATGGCTGGCAACACGGTCGCACGCGGTGAGATCGGCGAATTGTGCACCCGGGGCTACAGCGTGATGCTCGGCTACTGGAACAATCCCGATGGCACCCGTGACGCCATCGATGACGCGGGCTGGATGCACACCGGCGACCTGGCGAGCATGGACGCGCACGGCTACGTGTGCATCGCCGGGCGTAATAAGGACATGATCATTCGCGGCGGTGAAAACGTTTACCCGCGTGAGCTGGAGGAGTTTTTCTTCACCCACCCGGCGGTGGCGGATGTGCAAATCATCGGCATCCCGGATGTGCGTTACGGTGAAGAGATCGTGGCGTGGGTCAAGCTCCATCCTGGTCATGTGGCCAACGAACTGGAGCTGCAAACCTGGTGCGAGGGCCGCATTGCGCACTTCAAGACGCCCAAACACTTTAAGTTTGTGGACGAGTTTCCGATGACGGTAACCGGCAAGATCCAGAAGTTTCGCATGCGCGAAATTTCAATCGAGGAGCTGCGAAGCCAATCCAACTAGCCACATGAGGCCATTGTGGCAGCGAGCAAGCCCGCTGCCACAATGTTGATCGGCGTCACACCCGGATTGGTCGAATCCCGCAAAGCACAAAGGGGACCCGAAGGTCCCCTTTAATTTGTCGTTGCGTGCTCTTTTTTTATTATTGAGGGGCGGTCTATTGTTGTTTTTGGCAACCGTTACCCTTTACCGCTGTTTTTGGCGACCCCCAATCGGGGTCAAGAGCAAACGTATTTTTTTGAGCGCTGATCTGCTTCTTCGTCATCGATCCAACCAGTGGGTAGCTACCTGAGGTAGTTTTATTTTTCTCTAACCGGTTGCGAGTTTCGGCACGCCGAACCCTGCGAAGCACATCTTCTCCAAAAAAATCTGTTAGCTGCGTCTCTGCCGTGTTGTTTTTGTTATGTCAGAGTCGTTTCGTCTTATTTTTATTAGGTTTGGCGCTTTTTATTCTTGTTATGCAATAGACATAGCAGAAGGCGTGCCAACTTTTTAAATCCCTTTAAAATCAAGTACTTGTTTTTTTGGTGGGAAATGGCCTACGGCAAATAAGACAAAATATGTTCCCGTGTTACTCGATGTGTAGTGGTGCGGTAACACATTGTCACGGCTAAGCTACTCAACCGGCTGTTCGGGCCTTCGCCACACGCGAGCCGGTAGGGCGACCCAGAACCTGGCTGATCTGCAGGCCCGCATGAATCAACGCCTGCAAGTCGAC